>NZ_JAFLNG010000776.1 GCF_017427025.1 Streptomyces sp. FH025 | reverse complement strand
GGCTGCCCGTCAGCGGGCCAGGCGGCCCAGGAGGGCGGAGGCGGCCGCGATGCCCAGCACCGTGGCTCCCGTCAGGACGGCGAAGTCCAGCGGCAGGTGGGCCGGGGTGCCGATCAGCAGGCCGCGCAGCGCGTCGACCTGGTAGCTGAGCGGATTCGCCTTGCTCACGGCCTGCAACCACCCTGGCATCAGGGCCAGCGGGTAGAGGGCGCTGGAGCCGAAGAACAGCGGCATGGTGATCGCCTGGCCGATGCCCATCAGGCGGTCACGGGTCAGCACGATCCCGGCGATCGCCATCGACAGGCAGGAGAAGAACGCCGAGCCCAGCAGCACCACCGCCACCACCCCCAGCAGCCGCACGGGGTTCCAGGTCATCGCGACGCCCAGGACGGCGGCGATCAGCACCACGACCACCGCCTGTAGCACCGCCTTCACCCCCGCCGCGAAGGCCTTGCCCGCCACCAGTGCCGCGCGCGGGGTCGGGGTGACCAGGAGCTTGGTCAGCACCCCCGAGTCCCGATCCCAGATGATCATGATGCCGTAGAAGATCGCGATGAACATCGCGGACTGGGCGATGATCCCCGGCGCCAGGTAGTCCAGATAGGGGATGCCGCCGGTGGGGATCGCCTTGAGCCGGGTGAACGTCTCCCCGAAGACCAGCAGCCACAGCGCCGGCTGCACGGCACGGGTGTACAGCTCCGTACGGTCGTGGCGCAGCTTCTGGAGCTCCACCGCGCACATCGCCCACGCCCGGGCCGGCACCAGGCGCCAGCCCGCACGGGCACGCGGAGGCACCAGCAGCAGCCCCAGGTCCGGCCCCGTGTCGGGGGGTTCAGCCGAGTCGGCCTGCGGTGCGGCGGGTACGGCGGACATCGCCGAAGTCTCCTTCCGTGGCGTCGGCCAGCTCGCGGCCGGCGAAGTGACGGAACACGTCGTCCAGGCTCGGCCCGCCCGGGCCGGGATCGTCCCCGCGCACCCGGGCCTTCAGCTCGGCGGGGGTGCCCAGCGCCCGGATGCGGCCCCGGTCCATCAGGGCGATGCGGTCGCAGTGCCGGTCCGCCTCGTCCATGTAGTGGGTGGTGACCAGCACGGTCATACCGGTGGCCCGGCGCACCGCGTCCACCCGCTCCCACACCTCGGTGCGCGCGATCGGGTCCAGTCCGATCGTCGGCTCGTCCAGCACCAGCAGGCGGGGGGCGCTGACCAGCGCCTGGGCCAGTTCCAGGCGGCGCACCATGCCGCCCGAGTAGGTGGCGGCCATCCGGTCGCCCGCCCCCTCCAGGCCGACCGCCGCCAGGGCCTGGGCCACGCGCTCGGCCCGCTCGGCCCGCGACACGTCGAAGACCCGGGCGAACAGCGCCACGTTCTCCCGGCCGGTCAGCCCCGCGTCCGCCGACAGCTGCTGCGGCACGTACCCCAGCAGCCGGCGGACCTGCATCCGGCGCCGGGCGACGTCATGGCCGAAGACCCGCACCATGCCCGCGCCCACCGGCAACAGCGTCGTGATGGCGCGGATCGTCGTGGTCTTGCCCGCCCCGTTGGGGCCCAGCAGCCCGAACACCTCACCGGCGCGCACCGTCAGGTCGATCCCGTCCACCGCCCGGGTCTCCCCAGCCCTGCCATGACGGAACACGTACTCCAGGCCCCGGCACTCCACCGCGTCCCGCACGTCCCGTTCCAAACCCACCACCGCCCTCACCCCGCCTCGGGCACCTCACGGAGACCCTGCGCCAGACGCCGCAACGCCGGTAGCGCCGCGGCCAGGGCGGCCCGCTCCTCCTCCGGCAGGTCCGCCACCAGTTCCCCCATCAGCTCCCGGCGCCGTCCGCGCCACGCCTCGACCCGCTCCACGGCCTCGTCCGTCGCGAACAGCAGCACCACCCGCCCGTCCCGCGGATCCGCCTCCCGGCGCAACAGGCCGAGGCCGACCAGCTGGTTCACCAGCGTCGACACCGAGTTCCCCGCCAGGCACAGCTCCCCCGCCGCATCCGAGACCCGCGACCCCGGGCTGTCGACCACCAGCCGCAACAACTCCACCTGCGCGCCCCGCAGCACCGGCGCCCCCACCGCCCGGCGCAGCCGCCGTCGAACCCCGCGATGGATCCCCACCAGCAGCGAGGAGAACTCCTCCGCCACCGCGACGTCGAGCGTTCCGGACACCGGTGCGGTCATACCGCCATTTTAGCTCTCAGTCAGAGCCATCCGTCGAGAGCGCGAACCGCCCCCGCCCGGTGGAGAGTGGACGTGGGACCGATCCGGCCCCGGCGCGCCCGCATCCGGAGGAGCCCGCGTGACCGCCGACGGCTCGCATGACACCGTGCCGCCGCTGCACCTGCCGCGGCACACCCGAGTGCTGCTGTGCCTGGCCCTGCTCCTGCTGGTCGGGGCCGTGATGGCGGACCTGCTGGCCGGCCCGAAGGTGACGCTCAGCCCCGTGCTCGCGGTGGCACCCGTGCTGGCCGGCGCCGCCACCCGCAACCCGCGGGTGCCGCTCGTGGTGGGGGCGGTCGCGGCCGTCACGGCGGCGTTGCTCGCGGCCTTCGTCGACGTGGCCCTGCCCTTCTCCATCCACGTCGCCTCCCTGATCACGATCGTCGCCGCCAGCCTGGCCAGCTCGGCCAGCGTCGCCCTGGTGGCCTCCCGGGAGCGTGAACTGTTCCACGTACGGAACGTCGCCGAGGCGGCGCAGCGGGCCCTGCTGCGGCCGCCGCCGGAGCGGATCGGGCGGCTCCGGATCGCCGTGCGCTACGCCGCGGCGGCGGCCGAGTCCCGGATCGGCGGCGACCTGTACGAGGTGGCGGAGACGCCGTACGGCATACGGGTCCTGCTCGGCGATGCCCAGGGCCACGGCCTGTCGGCGGTGGAGACTGCCTCCGACGTCCTGGGGGCGTTCCGCGCGGGCTCACGCATCGTGGCGGACCTCGCCCAGTTGGCCGATCGGATGGACAGGATCCAGGCCAGCCACGCGATGCCCGAGCGGTTCGTCACCGCGCTGCTGCTGGAGCTGCCGCGCGACGGACCGGCCAAGTTCGTCAACTGCGGCCACCCTTTTCCGCTGCTGCGCCGGGCCGGGCGGGTGGTGGAGCTGGAGCCTCCACAGACGGCCCCGCCGCTCGGCCTGCGCCGCCTGGTCGGCGGCCGGTACCGGACGGGCCTCTTCGAACCGCGCAGGGGTGATCTGCTGCTGCTCCACACCGATGGCATCTCCGAGGCCCGCGACCACGCCGATCGCTTCTACCCGCTGGCCGAACGCCTCGCGGCCCTGCGCGCCTCCGCCCCGGAGGACGTCCTGGACCTGCTGCTGGCGGACGTGCGCCGCTGGGCCGAGAACGGGCTGACCGACGACGCC
>NZ_JAFLNG010000775.1 GCF_017427025.1 Streptomyces sp. FH025 | reverse complement strand
ACGGCCGGGTGCGTGCCTGGTCCTGGCAGGACCAGGCACGCACCCGACGTGCTCAGGCGATGGAGAACGGGAGGGCCGGGACGAGGCCGCCGTCGATCACGATGTCCTGCGCGGTGATGTACGAGGACCGGTCGGAGAGCAGGAAGGCCACCGTCTCGGCCACGTCCTCGGCCCGGCCGAGGCGGCCGAGCGGGACCTGGGCGCGGATCGGTTCGTGGGCGGCCGGGTCGGGGACGGCCGCGTGGAACATCTCGGTGACGATGTAGCCGGGGCTGACGGAGTTGACCCGGATGCGGCGCCCGGCGAGTTCGGCGCCGAGGGTGCGGGCGAGGCTGAGGACGCCGGCCTTGCCGGCCGCGTAGGCGGCGGCGCCGGGGAAGCCGCGGTGCGGGGTCCAGGAGGCGTTGAGGACGACGGAGCCGCCGCCGGCCGCGTCCAGCAGGGGCAGGGTGTGCTGGACGGTGAAGAAGACGCCCTTGAGGTTGGTGTCGATGATCCGGGCGAACTCGGCCTCGCCGACCTCCTCCACGGGCTGGAAGCCGGCCACGCCCGCGTTGGCGAAGACGCCGTCGAGCTTGCCGTAGCGGTCGCGGACGGTGTCGGCGAGGCGGGCGAGGTCGGCGGGTACGGCGGCGTCGGCGCGCACGGTGAGGAGGCGGTCGCCGCCGTCGAGCCGTTCGGCGGCGCGGGCGAGCCGGGTGTCGTCGCGGCCGGTGATGACGACCCGGGCGCCGGTGTCGAGGAGGAGGCGGGCGGTGGCGAGGCCCATGCCGCTGGTGCCGCCGGTGATCAGGACGGTGGAGGAAGACGGAGCGTGGTTCGCGTTCATGCGCCCCACCCTCGCGCCGCGCGCCGGACCGGTACCAGGCCCGCCTCGACCATGGGTCCCGGAGAACCACCCTCCCGGGTGAACGGAACGGGAATCGCGGCAATCGCCGGGTGGTTGGCCCAGGGCGACGGGTTGTGTGGCACTCCCAGACGAGGGGCTTTCCATGAAGATCGGCATCATCGGCGCGGGCCAGATCGGCGGCAATCTGACCCGGCGGCTGACCAAGCTCGGGCACGAGGTCGCGGTGGCGAACTCGCGCGGCCCGGAGACGCTCAAGGCCCTGGCGGAGGAGACGGGCGCGAAGGCGGTGCCGGCCACCGAGGCCGCGCGGGGTGCGCAGGTCGTGGTGGTGACGGTCCCGCTGAAGGCGGTGCCCGACTTGCCCGCGGGCCTGCTGGACGGCGCCGCCGAGGGCGTGGCGGTGATCGACACCGGCAACTACTACCCGCAGCAGCGCGACGGCCGGATCGACGCGATCGAGGACGACGGGCTCACCGAGAGCCGCTGGACGGAGGGGCACCTCGGCCACCGGGTGGTGAAGGCCTTCAACGGCACCTACGCGCAGGACTTGCTGGACGCGCCGCGCCCGGCGGGCGATCCGGAGCGGATCGCCCTGCCGGTGGCGTCGGACGACGAGGCGGCCAAGCGGGTCGTCCGGGAGCTCATCGAGGAGCTGGGCTTCGACACGGTGGACGCCGGCGGGATCGACGATTCCTGGCGGCAGCAGCCCGGCACCCCGGTGTACGGGCTGCGCGCCGGGGTCGAGGCCGTGACCCGGGCGCTCGCGGAGGCGTCTCCGGAGCGCCCGGCGGCCCACAAGGCGTAGCCGGAAGGAGCTCAGCCCAACCGCCGTGCCCCCTCGGCCGGTACGGCGGTGAGGGTGCGCGGCACGGTGTACCCGGCGGTGCGGAAGGCCACGGTGACGTCGGTGGCGACGCGGTCGGCGGCTTCGGCGTCCACCAGGGCGATGACCGAGCCGCCGAAGCCGCCGCCGGTCATCCGCGCGCCGTACGCGCCCGCCGCCAGCGCGGCCTCGACGGCGAGATCGGTCTCCGGGCAGGAGACCTGGTAGTCGTCGCGCAGTGACGCATGCCCGGCGGTGAGGATCGGGCCGAGCGCGGCGGGGTCGCCGGCGTCCAGGTGGGCGACGGCGGCCTCGACGCGCGCGTTCTCGCCGACCACGTGCCGCACCAACGGGCGCAGCTCCGAGGGGAGTCGGGTCAGGGCGGCGGGGAGGTCGGCGGCGTCGAGGGCCCGCAGCGCGGGCAGCCCCAGCAGGGCGGCGGCCCGTTCGCAGCCGGCCCGCAGGGCGGCGTAGGCGCCGTCGCCCAGGTCGTACTTGACCCGGGTGTCGAGCACCAGCAGGGCCAGGCCGGCCGCCGCGAGGTCGACGGGCACCTGGCGCATCGCCAGGTCGCGGCTGTCCAGGAACAGCGCGGCGCCCGGGCGGCAGCACATCGAGGCCATCTGGTCCATGATCCCGCACGGCACGCCGACGAAGGCGTTCTCCGCCCGCTGCGCCAGCAGGGCGAGTTCGGGCGCGGAGAGGCCCAGCCCGTACAGGTCGTCGTACGCGACGGCCACCGCGCACTCCAGTGCGGCGGAGGAGGACAGCCCGGCGCCGCTGGGCACGTCGCTGTCCAGCCGGATGTCGGCCCCGCCCACCTCGTGCCCGGCGTCGCGCAGCGCCCACACCACGGCGGCCGGGTAGGCGGCCCAGCCGGGCACCGCGCCCGGGGCGAGGTCGGCGACGCGCAACTCGGTGACCGGCCCGCCGCCCTGGGCGGACCAGAGCCGCAGCAGCCCGTCCGTCCGGCGGGCGGCCTGGGCGCGGACGGCCTGCGGGAGGGCGATCGGCAGGACGAACCCGAGGTTGTAGTCGGTGTGTTCGCCGATCAGGTTCACCCGGCCGGGGGCGGCCCACTCCCCCTCGGGGGCCCGGCCGTACAGCTCGGTGAACTCGCTCGTTCCGGTGAAGGTGAAGGTGTTCACGAGGCGACCTCCCGCAGCCGTCGGGCCGCGTCCTCGGGCGTGACGTCGTTGACGAAGGCGTCCATGCCGGATTCCACCCCGGCCAGGTACTTGAGCTTGTCGGCGGTGCGCCGGATGGTGAACAGCTCCAGGTGCAGGGCGAGTTCGTCGCGCTGCCCGGCGGGCGCCTGGTGCCAGGCGGAGATGTACGGGGTGCGGCCACCACCGAAGAGCCGGTCGAAGCGCCGCAGCAATTCCAGGTAGACGGAGGGGAATTCGCTCCGCTGCGCGTCGTCGAGGCCGGTCAGGTCGGGCACCCGGCGGTGCGGGTAGAGGTGGACCTCGTAGGGCCAGCGGGCGGCGAAGGGGACGAAGGCCGTCCAGTGCCGCCCGGCGAGCACGACGCGCTCGCCGTGGGCGCGTTCGGCGGCGAGCAGGTCGTCGAAGAGGTTGCGGCCGGTGGCGGCGCGGTGTTCGGCGGCGCGTGCGGCCATCCGGGCGGTGCGCGGGGTGGTGAAGGGGAAGGCGTAGATCTGGCCGTGGGGGTGGGC
>NZ_JAFLNG010000774.1 GCF_017427025.1 Streptomyces sp. FH025 | reverse complement strand
TGGCCGCTTGGACCTCCTGTGGCAGTCACCAGTCACCGGCTGTGGAAATAGGGTATGAAGATTTAGTGCCCCCCTCCGAGGACGAGAGTTGGACGCCGAGCGGCGGTCCGACCCCCCGCAGTGCGATGCGCTGCGTACGCCTGTTGCTCGGCTGCACCAGCGCCGCCGAACTGCTCGGCACCGTCCTGGCCGAGGGCCCGGGCTGGATCACCGGCGAGGGTTCCGCGCTCTACCTGCTGGACTCCGCGGGGATGCTCCGGCTGATCGCCTCGCACGGGCTGCCGGACTGGGCCCACGAGCGCTACAGCACCGTCGCCCCGGAGAGCGACCTGCCCGCCGCGATGGCGCTCAGGCTGCAGCGCCCGTACCTGCTCAGCCCCGAGCACACCAGCATCGACTACCCGAACCGGAACGCCGGCATGGGCACCGGGATGGTCGCGGTGGTCACCCTGCCGATGGTCGTGGACGGGCGACCGGTCGGCGTGCTGGCCCTGGCGCTGGCCCACCGGGGCACCGTCCCGCGCCGCGACCTGGACGTCCTGGAGACCATCGCGGAGGCCTGCGGCCACCGGCTGCACCACCTGCTGGACCACTCCGACGCCAGGCCGCCGAGGGAGGCTCCGGCCCCGGAGTCGGACGCCGGGCTCGCCCACCCGCTGCTGTCGCTCGCCGTACGGGCGGCCGGGCACGGCGCCTTCGAGCGGGACCTGGTCACCGGGGAGAGCTACTGGGACGCGGCGGCGTTCCGGGTGGCCGGCCGGCCCGCCACCCCGGACGGCGCCGCCCCCGAGCTGGAACGGATAGTCCACCCCGAGGACCTGCCGGACGTCCAGGCCGCGCTCGCCGAGGCGCTGGCGAGCGGCGGGCACTACCGGATCGGCTACCGGGTGCTGCGCCAGGGCGGCGGGGTGGCGCGGGTCGAGGAGTCCGGCGAGGTGATGCTGGACGTGCACGGCCGCCCGGTGCGGATCGCCGGGCTGCTCGCCGACGCGAGCCCCGCGGACCGGCCGAAAGCCCCGGAGTCCCCGAAGACCCCGGAGTCCCCGGGCGGCGGCCCGGCCGGGGCCAGGACGGCGCTGCTGCTGTCACTCACCCGGGCGCTGTCGCGGGCGGTGACCGTACGGGACGTGACCGCGACCGTCACCGACGTGGTCCGCCCGGCCTTCGGTGCCGCCAGCATCGTGCTCGACCTGGTGGACGAGGGCCGGCTGCTGCCGGTCTCGCACACCGTGTACGGCGGTCCGCGCCGCGCCGAGCTGACGAGGCTGGCGGACCTGTCCGCGGACGTCATGCGGCACTCGCTGGCCCGCTCCGCCCCGCTGTTCAGCGATCCCGGCCGCACGGCGCGGCGCGGCGACCCGCTCGCCCCGGCCGCCTGGGCGGTGCTGCCGCTGGTCGCCTCGGGGCGGCAGGTCGGCTCCTGCCTGATCACCTTCGCCACCGAGCGGGCGTTCAGCCGCGAGGACCGCACCCTGTACTCGGCGTTCGCCGGCATCCTCGCGCAGTCCCTGGAGCGGGCCCGGCTGTACGACACCCACCACCACCGGGCCAGCGAGCTGCAGCGCGCGATGCTGCCGCGCACCCTGCCCCGGCTGCCCGGGATCACCAGCGCCGCCCGCTACCTGCCGAGCACCGAGGGCATGCAGATCGGCGGTGACTGGTACGACCTGCTGCGGCTGCCGGACGGCCGGATCGGGCTGGTGATCGGCGACGTGCAGGGCCACAACGCGGAGGCCACCGCCGTGATGGGCCAGCTGCGCAGCGGCCTGCGGGCGTACGCGACGGACGGGCACGACCCGGCCGCCACGCTGGCCCGGACCAGCCGGCTGCTGGCCGAGCTGGACACCGAGCTGTTCGCGACCTGCCTCTTCCTGGCCCTGGACCCGGCCGACGGCCGTCTGACCGGGGCGCGGGCCGGGCACCCGGCGCCGGTGCGGATCGGCGTCGACGCCGGGGCCGTCGAGCTGGACCTGCCGGGCGGCCCGCCGCTGGGCGTGGACCCGGGGCAGCCGTACCCGTTGGCCGTCGACCGGCTGGAGGGCGGCGAGACGCTGCTGGCGTACACCGACGGGCTGGTCGAGGACCGCGAGGAGGACTACGACGAGTCGGTGCAGCGGATGCTCGGCGGGCTGGAGTTGTGGGCCCGGCAGACCGGTCCGGGGCGGATCGGCCCGGCGCCGGCGCTGGAGCGGCTGGCCGACCTGCTGACCCTGAACGTGACCGAGCGCCGTTCCCGGCCGGACGACGTGGCGCTGTTGCTCCTGCACCGGATGCCATCCGTTCCGTGACACCGCGCGCACGCACCCCTCACAACCCGGAACGCGATCCGGCCGTCCCGCGTCACGGGGGAGGGGCCGGAAGGCCCTGGGCGCGGTGGCCCGAGGCCCCCTCGAAGCGGCGGGATCGCGTTCGAACGACTCGGGATTGACGGCGTTTTGATTCGATATTGACGAGATCCGGTCACTTGGCGAGATCCGTTCACACCTTCGTAGGATCATCACCCTAGAATTCGCGGCGTGACGATGACTCAGTGGTGCGCAACGGCAACCGGCGTGCTCGCCGTCCTCGCCCTCGTGGCCGCCGCGCGGTACCGCGCCGTGTCCGTCACCCAGCGCGGCGAGGCCGACCGGCTGGCCGGCGAACTCGCCCGGCTCCAGGAGCGGCTGACCGCCGAACTCTCCCGCCGGGGTGCCGAGCTGGCCGTCGTCCAGCAGGAACAGGAGCACACCGCCTCCACCCAGCGGGCCTTCCTCAGCGTGGCACGCCGCATCCTCGTCATGGCCCACGACCAGCAGGCGCTGCTCGACGAGATGGAACGCACCCACGACGACCCGGCACTGCTGGAGGGCCTGCTCAAGGCCGACCACGCGGCCGCCCAACAGGCCCGGCTGGCCCAGACCCTGGCCGTCCTGTGCGGCGCGCGGGCCGGACGGCACTGGCCGGAACCGGTCGCGCTGGAGGACGTCGTGCGCGGCGCCCAGTCGCGCATCCTGCCGTTCCAGCGCGTGATGGTGCGCAGCCGGATCGAGACCGCGGTGGTCGGCGCCGCGGCCGAAGCCCTGATCCACGCCATCGCCGAACTGCTGGACAACGCCACCCGCTACTCCCCGCCCAGCACCCAGGTGTTCGTCACCCTGATGCCGGTGCACAACGGCGCGGTGATCGAGATCGACGACGGCGGCGTCGGCATGCCGGAACACGCCGTCGCCAAGGCCGCCGCCGCGCTCGCCGGCGGCAGCACCCTGGAGGTCTCCCGGCTCGGCGAGGTGCCGCAGCTGGGACTGGCCGCGGTCGGCCGGCTCGCCGAGCAGTACGGCTTCCGGGTCACCCTCAGCTCCGCGCCCTCACCGTACGGCG
>NZ_JAFLNG010000773.1 GCF_017427025.1 Streptomyces sp. FH025 | reverse complement strand
GGTGCTAGAGTTTCTTCTCGTTGGGGCTGTGGCGCAGTCCGGTAGCGCACCTCGTTCGCATCGAGGGGGTCAGGGGTTCGAATCCCCTCAGCTCCACCCAACGGATCGGCTCCGGCCGGTTCGACGAAATCCCGCCGGGAGTCAACTCCCGGCGGGATTTCGCGTTTTGGGGATCCGATGGGCTCAAGGGCGAGCTGTGGCGGAGGTCACAGATGGCTCCCTCGGGGCGTTTTCTGACGCCGTTTGGGCCTCAGGGGGGTCGGTTATGGTGGGTGGGCCCAGACGCTGACGAGGGAACGATCTGGTCTATCTCAACGGGGTGCCATCGCGGTGCGCGAGTTCGGTCTGAAACGGTGGACGCGGCAGGCGGACCCGGAGGAACCCGACGGAACCCCGGCCACCGGAAGACCGAATTCCTGGACGGTGGCGGCGTCCTGCGCGGCGGTGGTGTCGCTGGCGGCATTCGTCGTGGTGCGGCACCTGCACGGGGCCAACATGGTCGACATGCTGGTCTACCAGGCCGAGGGCCAGGCCGTGGTCGACGGCCAGGACCTGTACGCGATGCGGCTGCCCGGCTGGGACCTGCCGGCCACCTACCCGCCGTTCGCCGCGATGCTCTTCGTGCCGAGCACCTGGTTCGGCGAGGCCGGCCTGCGCGTCCTGGTGATGCTCCTCAACTACGCGCTGCTCGCCCTGGCCGTGCACCTCTCCCTCAAGCTGGCCGGCTGGCCCACCAGGCGCCACCGCCCGGCCGCCGTGATCCTGGCGACCGGCCTCGCGGTCTGGCTGGAGCCGGTCTACACCACCTTCCAGTACGGCCAGGTCAACCTCGGCATCCTGTGCCTGGTGCTGTGGGACCTGACCCGCTCGGACCGGAACCGGTTCAAGGGCGTGGGCATCGGCCTGGCCACCGCCATCAAGATCACCCCGGGCCTGTTCGCCGTCTACCTGTTCCTGACCGGCCGCGTCCGGGCCGCCCTGGTCTCCGCCGGCACCTTCCTGGCGGCCGGCCTGATCGGCTGGATCGTGCTGCCGGACGCCTCGTACGGCTTCTGGACCAACTACCTCTGGGACCCGAGCAGGGTCGGCGTCACCGTCCTGGTGGACAACCAGTCGCTGCGCGGGGCCGTCTGCCGGCTGCTCGACGTCAACGACCCCGGCACGGTCGGGCTGATCGCCACCGCGCTGGTCGGCACGCTCGGGCTCGGGGTGGCGGTGCTGGCCGGGCGCTCAGCCCGGGTGCTGCGCCGGGCGGACGCCTGGGGCGCCGTCGCCACCGCGTTCACCGCGCTGCTGGTCTCGCCGATCAGCTGGACCCACCACTGGGTCTGGTGCGTCCCGCTCATCGCCCTGCTGGTCGCCGAGGCCAGGACCCTGGCGCGGCAGGCCCTGCTGGCGGTGACCCTCGCGGTGTTCCTCTCCCACGTGATGTGGACGGTGCCGCACCGCTGGGGCCGGGGCGTCGCCTGGTACTGGCAGCTGCCCGGTTCGATCTACCCGCCGCTGGGCATCGCCGTCCTGGTCGTGCTCGGCCTGCGGCTGTACCGCGCCCGGCGCCAGGCCGTCGACGCCTCCGCCGGGGCCTGGGCGCTGCTGGGCGCCAAGCTCGACCGTGACCCCGCCCTGACCAATCGGACCTGACGGATCAGAGTCGACGTGACCACCCAGACCGCAACCCCGTCGCCGCCCCGGGCCGCCGCGCCCGCCACCCGCCGGGCGGTGGACGCCCTGCGCTCGCCGGCCCGGCGCACCGTGCTGCTCGGCGTGCTGTGCTTCACGGTGATGTGCGCCATCGGCATGCAGGGCTGGATCTCCGTCTCGCTCGGCGGCTTCGACCTCGGCATCTTCGACCAGGGCACGCGCGGCTACGCCCACTTCGGGCTGCCCGTCTCGACGCTGAAGAGCTACCACCACGAGTTCCCGCCCGGGTTCTCGCTGCTGGGCGACCACTTCTCCCCGGTGCTGGCGCTGATCGCGCCGCTGTACTGGATCTGGGACGACCCGCGCTCGCTGATCATCGGGCAGGCGCTGCTGTTCGCGCTCGGGGTGCCGCTGATCCGGCGCATCGCCGCGCACGCCTTCGCCGCCGCCCAGCCGCGCACCGCCCGTCGGGCCGCCGACGTGGCCGGGCTGGTCTACGCGCTCGGCTGGCCGCTGCTGGTCGCCTCCCGGGTCGGCTTCCACGAGGTGGCCTTCGCCGTCCCGCTGACCCTGCTCATGCTGGAGCGCGGCCTGGCCCGCCGGTACGGCACGGTGGTGCTCGCCGCCGTGCTGCTGTGCTGCACCAAGGAGGACATGGGCCTCATGGTCGGCGCGTACGGCCTGGTGCTGCTGCTGCGCACCCGCCGTACCGAGGACCGCGCCGGGCGCTTCACCGGGCTCGGACTGCTGCTCGGCGGGCCGATCGCCTCGGCGGTGGCGATCACCTGGCTGATCCCGGCGATGGGCGGTGAGCCGGGCTACTACTGGAACTACGACGCGCTCGGTGCGGACGGCGGCGACGTGCTGAAGCACCTGCTGCACAACCCGTTCCTGCTGGTGCAGGCGGCCTTCGACCAGCCGCTCAAGCCGCTGCTGCTGCTCTGGCTGTTCGGCACCCTGTTCCTGCTGCCGCTGCGCTCGGCCACCGTGCTGTGCGCGGTGCCGCTGCTGGCCGAGCGGATCCTGTCCAGCAACCCCAACCACTGGTCGATCGCCCGGCACTACGACTCGATGCTCTGGCCGATCCTGCTGACCGCCGCCATCGAGGTGCTGGGGCGGATGAGCAGCGCCGAGCGGCCCGCGCGGACCGTCCGGCGGGCCCGGCTGCTGGGCCTGGGCGCGGCCGGGGTCGCGCTGGTGGCGGCCGTGCCGATCGGGCTGGTGCAGCTCGCGGTGCCGTCCTCCTGGGAGCCCAGGGCGAGCGAGGCGGCGCTGGTCCGGGCGGCCGCGCTGATCCCGGACGGCGCCTCGGTGGAGGCGGACAACCAGATCGCGCCGCGGCTGACCGCCCGGACGGACGTGGTGCTGGTGGACGGCACGCCGCGCGGGCGCGAGTACGTGCTGACCCGCTCCGACAAGCGCTCCTTCCCCTTCAAGACGGACAAGGAGCAGGCGGACCGGATCCAGCTGCTGCTGGCGCACGGCTACCGGCAGCTGTGGGCCGAGGACGGGGTCGTGCTGCTGCACCGGGAGGGCGATGAGCCGGTCCCGGGCGAGCACGTGCCGGGGCCGGGCAGCAAGCCGGTCCAGGACGAGGTCCCGTCCGACGTGGGGCACAACCTGTTCCGCGGCTGAGCGCCGCCGCTCCGGACATGCCCGAGGGCCGGTCGGAAGTGCTCCGGCCGGCCCCAGGGCCTGTCTTCGAACTCGCGTCTGCGGGGCGACGCCGGT
>NZ_JAFLNG010000772.1 GCF_017427025.1 Streptomyces sp. FH025 | reverse complement strand
GCATGGCCAGTCCGAGCCTCGGCCACAAGGCGGGCGCCGAGCACGTCGAGGAGGTGCTCTCCTGGTGCGAGTCGCTCGGGATCGACCACGTGACGGTCTTCGTCTGCTCGACCGAGAACCTCCAGCGCCGAGACGACGCCGAAGTCGCCTATCTGATGCGGCTGATCGAGCAGGTGGTCACCGACCGCCTCGCCCGCCCGGACGCCCGCTGGCGGGTCCACCTGGCCGGAATGCCCGACGTCCTGCCCGACAGCACCGCCCGCGCCCTCAAGGAGGCCGTCGAGGGCACCCGCACCTGCACCACCGGCGCCCACGTCACCCTCGCCGTCGGCTACGGCGGCCGCCAGGAGGTCGTCGACGCCATGCGCGACCTCATGTACGCGCGGGCCGAAGCGGGCGCGTCGCTGACCGAGGTCGCCGACACACTGACCGTCGACGACCTCGCCCCGCACCTCTACACCGCCGGCCTGCCCGACCCCGACCTCGTCATCCGCACCAGCGGCGAGCAGCGGCTCTCCAACTTCCTGCTCTGGCAGAGCGCCTACTCCGAGCTCTACTTCTGCGAGGCCCACTGGCCCGCCTTCCGCGAGGTCGACTTCCTCCGCGCCGTCCGCAGCTTCGCCGCCAGACAACGCCGCTACGGCGGCTGAGCGGGCCCCGGCCGACTGTCACACGGCTGTGACAGTCCGGCGCGGGGGTTCCAAGGAGTTCTTCATGACGTGCACGTAGGGTCGCGTGCCATGGCAGAGCAGCGGGTGGCGACGGGCATACGGAAACTGGGGCACGGGACGCGGCTGGTCGCGGTGAGCGTGATCGCCGGGGTCGTGGCGGCGGGGATAGCCCTGCCGGCGGTGGCGGCGGTGGGGCTCGGCGCCCAGTCGGCGGCGGACGACTTCCAGAACCTGCCGGACGACTTCAAGACGCCGCCGCTGTCGCAGGCCACCACGATCCTCGACGCGCAGGGCGGCACGATCGCCACCGTGTACGACCGCGACCGCACCGTCGTCCCGGGGGACCAGATCTCCCCGCTGGTGAAGACCGCCCTGGTGGACATCGAGGACAACCGCTTCTACGAGCACGGCGCGATCGACCTCAAGGGCGTGCTGCGGGCCCTGGACAAGAACGCCTCCTCGGGCACCACCGCGCAGGGCGCGTCCACGCTGACGCAGCAGTACGTGAAGAACGTCTTCGTCGAGGAGGCGGGCGACGACCCGCAGAAGGTCGCGGAGGCGCAGCGGCAGACGGTCGGCCGCAAGATCCAGGAGCTGAAGTACGCGATCAAGGTCGAGGAGACCCTGAGCAAGGACCAGATCCTCACCAACTACCTGAACATCACCTTCTTCGGCGAGCAGGCCTACGGCATCGAGGCGGCCGCCCGGCGCTACTTCGGCGTGCACGCCAAGGACCTCACCCTGCCGCAGGCCGCGATGCTGGCCGGTCTGGTGCAGTCGCCGACCGGCTACGACCCGGTGGTCAACCCCACCGCGGCGAAGGACCGGCGCGACACGGTGCTGCGCAAGATGGCCGAGTACGGGCACATCACCCAGGAGCAGGCGCGGGAGGCCGTCGCGAGCCCGCTCGGGCTGAACGTCCAGGCGCCGCAGCAGGGCTGCATCCTGGCCAAGCAGGGGGAGGGCTTCTTCTGCGACTACGTGCGCAACACGGTGCTCACCGATCCGGCCTTCGGGAAGTCGGCGGCCGAGCGGAAGGCGCTGTGGAAGCGCGGCGGGCTCCAGATCCACACCACGCTGGACCCCAAGGCGCAGGCCTCGCTGTACGCCTCGGTCACCGGCCACGTGAACGCCGGGGACCAGGCCGCCACCGCGATGAGCATCGTCGAGCCGGGCACCGGCAGGATCCTCGCGATGGGCCAGAGCCGCCCGTACGGCGTCGACGACAAGCAGCACCAGACGCAGATCAACTACAACGTCGGCAAGGCCATGGGCGGCGGGCTGGGGTTCCCGACCGGCTCGACGTTCAAGCCGATCGTCGCGGCGGCGGCCCTGGAGAACGGGATCTCGCCGGGCCAGAGCTACACCACCGACTACAGCATGCCGTGGCCGGCGATGACGGACTGCTCCGGCGGCCGGTTCCCCTCCTCCGGGCAGGTGCACAACGACAGCCAGAGCCTGACCGGCCAGTTCACCATGAAGACGGCCATGGCGCAGTCGGTCAACACCTACTTCGCGAAGCTGGAGGCCGACACGGGGCTGTGCAATGTCGCGCAGATGACCAACAAGCTCGGCATCACCCAGCAGGCGGGCGGCGAGAAGCTCCAGGTCGTCCCGTCGATGACGCTCGGCAGCAACGACCTCACGCCGCTGGAGATGGCGAGCGTCTACGCGGCCTTCGCCGCCCACGGCACCTACTGCGCGCCGACCGCCGTCACCGCGGTGACCGGCCCCGACGGCAAGCAGCTGGCGGTGCCGCAGGCGAACTGCTCGGCCGCGATGTCGGCCACCACCGCCGACACCGTCACCGCGATGCTCAAGGGCGTCGTGGAGGACGGCACCGGCCAGCCGGCCGGGCTCACCGACCGGGACAGCGCGGGCAAGACCGGCACCACCGACGCGAGCCGCCAGGTCTGGTTCGTCGGCTACACCCCCGAGATGGCCGGCGCGACCGTCGTCAGCGACACCGACAACCCGAAGCCCCTGGACGGCCAGCGCATCGGCGGCACGGTGGTCGGTCAGGCCTTCGGCGGCACCCTGGCGGGCCCGATCTGGCGCGACGCCCTGGACGGGGCCCTCGCCGGGACCCCGGCCGGCACCTTCCCCGCGGTGCAGCTGCCGTAGGACGTGCGCCGGGCCGCCTCAGCCGTAGATGGCCACCACGGGCTCGATCGTCCCCGGAGAGGGCTTGAGCACGGTCAGCCGGTAGTGCTGGGTGAGCGTGTGGTGGCCGGGGAGGACGGTCTTCGCCGGGATGAGCCGGGTGTACAGGGTGCCGGTCTGGCTGTAGAGCGGCATGTCGTGCCAGTGGCCGTCGGACGCCAGCGCTTCGAGCCGGACGTTCGCCGGATCGAGGAAGGGGCCCTGGTCGGGCGACTCGATGAGGATCTGCGGGGCGACCGTCTGATCCGTCGAGGAGTCGTTGCGGTACGTGACGGTGACCGTCTGCTTCCCGTGGCCGGCCGGCAGCGGGATGTCGGGCAGGTCCACGGAGGCCACTGGCGGGGCGGCGGCCGAGGCGCCGCCGTCCGCCACCGCCCGGGCGGGGGAGCCGAGTGCGGCCGCCGGCAGGGCGGCGAGGGCGACGGCGGCCAGCGCCAGAGCCCGACGGTGGATCTTCCGGCTGCGCATGGCGCCTCCTTCGGTCGACGGCCGTTTCGCGGAGCTCCTCGATGCTCCGAACGGGCCCGCACCCCTCCACCCTGCCCC
>NZ_JAFLNG010000771.1 GCF_017427025.1 Streptomyces sp. FH025 | reverse complement strand
CGGGCTCTGGGTGGGTGAGGAGGTGCTCATGGGAGAACCGAACAACACACGGGACGAGGAGTTCCAGGCGTTCATCGTCGGAGCCTGGCCACGCCTGGTACGGACCGCGTACCTGCTGGCTGGGGAGCAGTACGCGGCGGAGGACCTGGTGCAGTCCGCCGCGGAGAAGGCCTGCGCTGCCTGGTCGAAGGTGCGGCGGGCGGACGACCCGTACGCCTACGTGCGCCGGATCCTGGTCAACCAGCACGCCCGCCGCTGGCGCCGCCGCCCGCCCGAGCTGCTGGTCGACGCGGTACCGGACGCGGCCGGCCCGGAGGACGGCTTCGCCCGCTCGGACCAGCGGGTGGCGCTGCTGGCCGCGCTCGCCACCCTGCCGCCGCGCCAGCGCGAGGCGGTGGTGCTGCGGCACTGGGAGGACCTGAGCGACAGCCAGACGGCGGTGGCGATGGGCTGCTCGGTGGGCGCGGTGCGCAGCCACGCCGCGAAGGGCATCGCCCGACTGCGGCAGCTCGCGGAGCTGGTGGAACTCAAGGACACGGCACGGATCGGAGGAGCGGCATGAACACCGACACACACGAGGACACCGACCCGTGGGTCGGCCTCGGCCTGGCCGAGGCGGCGGCGGGGGCGAAGGTCGGCCCGGCGCCGCTGGCGGACATCCTGGCGGGCGGTCGGCGGATCCGGCGCCGTCGCCGGACGCTGGTCGGCGCGCTGGCGCTGGCCTCGGCGGTGGTCCTGGCCGGCGGGGCGCTCGCCGAGCTGCACCCGCGGCCGAGTGCCGCCCGACCCATGCTCCCGGCCGGCTCCGGCACGGGCTCCAACACCGGCTCCGGCACCGGCGGCCCGCCGGCCTCCGCAGCGGCCACGCCCGCCGTACGGGACCCGTTCACCCCGACCCGGGTCCGGCTCGCGCAGGGCGTCGTCGACGGCAGGACGTGGGAGCTCTGGGAGGCGCTGTGGCCGGTGGCGCCGAAGGAGCGGGCGTACGAACAGGCGCTGGCGGTGTGGCAGGAGCGTGCCCCCTACGACTCCGAGATCGCCAAGCCGACACCGGAGTTCGTCCGGCAGTACTGGGATCCCGCGTCCGATGTCATCAACACCTACTTCACGCTGGACGGGGTGCGGCTGGGCCACGACACGCAGGGCATCACCCCGTCCCCGGGCAGGTTCGACCCGCGGGACTCGACCTGGTTCGGCGGCGGCCTGGTGGGCCACCGGGGCAAGGGCGACACCGTGGCCCCGCTGGACGTCGTGCTGCTGTCCCTCGGCCCCGACGTCGGCCGGGTGGTGGTGACCTGGACGGACGGCACGACCACCGAGCCGGCGCCCGTGGCTGTCGGAGACTCCCCCACCCGTCAGGTGGTGGTGCCCCGCCCCGAGGGCAAGAAGGCGAAGTCCTGGAAGTTCTACGACCGCAACGGCGTCGAACTCAAGGGCGGCGACAGCCAGTTCCTCACCGATTAGCCCAACCCCGCGCGGTGGAGTGGGAAGTCGACCCGGCCGACTTCCCACTCCACCGAGGCCCGCCTCAGTTCAGCGCAGCGTCGCCCAGCAGCAGCCGCGCCGCCACCGTCGTCCCGTCCGTACGGATCTCGCCCGCGACCGCCGCCGCCCGTACGGCGGTCTCGGGGGTCAGGGCCCGCCGGAGAGCGGCGGACAGCGAGTCGACGGTCGGGTGCGGCCCGTCGTGCGCGACGCCGATGCCCAACTCGGCGACCCGCTCGGCCCAGTAGGGCTGGTCCACGATCTGCGGCACCACCACCTGCGGCACCCCGGCCAGCGTGGCCGCGGTCGTGGTGCCCGCACCGCCGTGGTGGACGACGGCGGCGACCCGGGGGAACAGCGCCTGCTGGTTGACCTCGCCGACGACGAAGCAGTCGTCGCCGCCGTCGGCCACCGCCAGGTCCGCCCAGCCCCGGGCGAGCACCAGCCGCCGCCCCTGCGCCCGGACCGCCTCGACCGCGACCCGGGCGGCATCCGGCGCGCCGTGCATCGGCATGCTGCCGAAGCCCACGTACACCGGCGGCTCGCCCGCCTCCAGGAACGCCGACAGGTCGGCGGGCAGCGGGCGTTCGTCCGGCAGCAGCCAGGCGCCGGTCTGCACGATCTCGCGCTCGGCGAACGGCTGCCAGGGGCTGAGCAGCGGGTCCGTCGCCAGCCAGGGGCGGTCGGTGAAGGCGTGGTCACGCATGTTCTCCACCGTCGGCAGCCCGATCGACGCCCGGTGGGCGTTGACCTCCTTCCCGAACAGCGCGTTCATGGCCCCGCTGTTGAGCTCCCACAGCTCCCGGTGGTCGGTCACCTCCGGCGGGTACGGGTGGCGCGGGAACTCGATCGGCCGGTGGTACGGGGAGGGCAGCATCGTCGGCTGCAGCGCGACGTACGCGAAGCGGGCGCCCAGCTGCTCGGCCGCCGACTGCGCGCCGGCCACCGCCGGGAACAGCCCGGTCGCCACCACCACGCCGTCCGGCTCGGCCTCCGCCAGCACCGCCGCGTGGAACTGCGCGAGCAGCGCCGTCACCCGCCGGGAGAAGCCCTCTGGTCCCGGGCGCGGCCCACTCACCAGCGGGCGCACCGGATCCCCGACCGGGACGAGCTCCACCCCCACGGCGGCCAGCCGCTGCGCGAACTCCTCGTCCGGCGGCGCACACACCCGCGCCTGCGCGCCGAGCTCCCGCAGCCGCACCGCGAGCCCCGCCAGCGGCTGGACGTCCCCGCGCGAGCCGTACGTCGACAACACCACACGCATCTCTTGCATATCCCGTTCCCCCAGGTCCGGCCCTGGAGTTGGAGATTCTGCGGCACGACCGGGGCCTTGCGGCAAGGCCCCCCGTGCGCTATACGTTGAGAGTGGCGAGGAGCGTCCTCACCGGGAGTTGACCACCGCCACGACCTCCTCGACCAGCCTCCGCGCCCGCTCCACGGCCTCCGTCAGCGCCTCCGCGCTCTCCCCCGGAGCCCCCAGCAGACGGCGTACGCGCGGACCGAAGTCGGCTGGAATGTCCGGGAGTTGCTCGACCGCCACGAGCGCCCCCTTCTCGTTCAGGCACCAGCGGCGGTGGTACGCGTACAGCGCCTGCACCAGCACCCCGACCGCCCGGGACAGGCAGAGCGAGACGTACAGGACGTCGGCCCGCGCCGCACCCTTCGCCGCGACGCCGACCAGGAACTCCGCCTCCCACACACCCGCCGTCAGCGCACCGCGCAACGCCTCGGGATAGTTCGCGGTCTGCTCCCGGAGCGCGGCCAACTCCCCTGCGGGATCGGCGAGTACGCGCCCGAGCGCGACCTCGCCCGGGTAGCAGGGCGACCAGAATCCCAACGGATGCCCGGCCTGCACCCCCACCTCGTACCGGCCCTCGCGGCAGTCCGCCCACACCCGCTCGACC
>NZ_JAFLNG010000770.1 GCF_017427025.1 Streptomyces sp. FH025 | reverse complement strand
CCTGGCCACCCACGGCGACCGGATCGCCGGGCTGTCGACCAACGGGGCGCTGAGCATCCTGTCCATCGTGGCGGGCGCGGTCCTGGTGGCGGGGGCGGTGATCGGCGGGAACTTCGCGTCCAACCTCAACATGGCGGTCGGCGCGCTGTTCGTGCTGTCCGGCTTCTACGGGCTGGCGGTGCTGGGGCGGCCGGAGGCGAACATCCTCAACTTCCGGATGTCGAACGTGCTGTTCGCGTTCATCTTCGGGATCGTCGTGACCACCTTCGGGATGTACGGCCGGGTGAGCAGTCACCTGCCGCACGACAACCCGTTCTGGCGGAAGCGGATCTCGCGCGAGGAGGGGCTGCCGTCCGGTGCCGCGAAGACCTTCGTCAAGGTCGTCAATCCGAATCCGGGGCGGACCCACCCGGTCGGCCACTGACCCCTGACGGGTGCCTATGCTCGGCGGCATGAGTGACATCGTCGAGCTCGACCCCGAAGACAAGAAGATCATCACCCTGGCCCGCTCGGCCCGCGCCCGCAACGGCGTCCCCGAGGGGGCCGCGGTGCGTGACGAGACCGGCCGCACCTACGTGGCCGGGACGGTCGCGCTGGAGTCGCTGAAGCTGAGCGCGCTGCGCACGGCGGTGGCGATGGCGGTGGCCAGCGGTGCGAAGTCGCTGGAGGCGGCGGCCGTGGTGAGCGAGGCCGAGCAGCCGGCCGAGGAGGACCTGGCGGCGGTGCGGGACCTGGGCGGGGCCGGGACGCCGGTGCTGCTGGCCGGTCCGGACGGAACCCTGCGGGTCACGGCCGAGGCCCGCTGAGGTCCGTCGGGGCCCGTACCGCGGGCATCGCCCCCGTGTACCCAGCCGAGGGTCACCGGGCCGATAATCTCACCGGGGGAGTGGACTCGGTGAGGGGCTGGGGCATGGGGGCGTTGGCGTTCATCGCCGGACTGTTGCTGTTCACGATGGGGATGGGCAAGTGGCAGGAGACCGACTCGCCCTACTGGCTCTGGGGTTCGGTCGGCTTCCTGGTGCTGCTGGTGGTGTTCTCGCTGATCGGCAAGGGCGACCGCAAGGGCTGAACAACGCCCTGAACAGGCCCTGAGCACCTCCTGGGCACCCGCCGAGGACCGGCCCCGGACGGCACCGCTCCGGTGATCAGGGAGAATGGAGCCCATGAGTGCCCCTTCCTCCTCGTACCGCTCCGGGTTCGCGTGCTTCGTCGGCCGTCCCAACGCGGGCAAGTCGACCCTGACCAACGCCCTGGTGGGGACGAAGGTCGCGATCACCTCCGACCGCCCGCAGACCACCCGGCACACCGTGCGCGGCATCGTGCACCGCCCCGACGCCCAGCTCGTGCTGGTCGACACCCCCGGGCTGCACAAGCCGCGCACCCTGCTCGGCGAGCGCCTCAACGACCTGGTCCGCACCACCTGGGCCGAGGTCGACGTGATCGGCTTCTGCCTGCCCGCCGACCAGAAGCTCGGCCCCGGCGACAAGTTCATCGCCAAGGAGCTCGCCGAGATCAAGAAGACCCCCAAGGTCGCCATCGTCACCAAGACCGACCTGGTCGACTCCAAGCGCCTGGCCGAGCAGCTGATCGCCGTCCACCAGCTCGGCGTCGAGCTGGGCATCGAGTGGGCCGAGATCATCCCGGTCTCGGCGGTGGGCGACAAGCAGGTGGACCTGGTCGCCGAGCTGATCACCAAGCTGCTGCCCGAGGGCATGCCGCTCTACCCGGACGGCGACCTCACCGACGAGCCCGAGCAGATCATGGTCGCCGAGCTGATCCGCGAGGCCGCGCTGGAGGGCGTGCGCGACGAACTGCCGCACTCGCTGGCCGTCGTGGTCGAGGAGATGCTGCCGCGCGAGGGCCGCCCGGCGGACCGCCCGCTGCTGGACATCCACGCCAACGTCTACATCGAGCGGCAGAGCCAGAAGGCGATCGTGATCGGCGCCAAGGGCTCCCGGCTCAAGCACGTCGGCACCACCGCCCGCAAGCACATCGAGGCGCTGCTCGGCACGCCCGTCTACCTGGACCTGCACGTCAAGGTGGCCAAGGACTGGCAGCGCGACCCCAAGCAGCTGCGCAAGCTGGGCTTCTGAGCCGCGGGACCGCGGAGTCCCCGGGCCCGTCCGGACGTCGTGCGTCCGGGCGGGCCCTCGCCGTTCCCCGGCCGGACGGGGCGTCAGGAGGGCTGCCGCGCGGGGGAGTCACGCGCCCTCGCGCAGCACCAGGGAGACCAGTTCGCGCTGCGAGTCGGTGAGCTTGGGGTCGGCGCAGTGCACCGTCCGGCCGTCGACGGTGATCTCGTAGTGGAAGCCGTCCGGCACCCCGTACGAGGGGGCGCGCAGCCCGCCCGCGACGGCCTCGCGGGCGAGCGCGTGGACGTGCGGGGCGTCCACGCGGTCGGCGGTGTCGAGCTCCGCGTGGCGGACGATTCCCGCGAAGCCGCCGGTCCGGGTCACCTGGATACGCATGGTGTCCATGGTGCTACGCAGGGAGGGGTTTTGCCGGGCTTTTCCCGGACCGTGACCTTAAGCCCGGCTCAACCCCGCTTCAACCGCTCCTCAGCCCGGGCTCACCCCCACCTGCGCCCAGGCGGCGGTCACGGTGTCCGCGATCGAGGACTGGTCGGGGTAACGGGCCTTGGCGGCGGCCACGGTGGCCCGGGCGAAGGCGGTGAAGTCGGCGTCGGCGGGCAGCCGGCGGCCGGTCAGCGCGTCGTACCAGATCCGCCCGGCGCGCTCCCAGGCCGAGCCGCCGAGGGCGGTGGCCAGCAGGTAGAACGCGTGGTTGGGGATGCCGGAGTTGATGTGCACCCCGCCCTCGTCCTCCCCGGTCTGCACGTAGTCCCGCATGTGCGCGGGCTGCGGGTCCTTGCCGAGCCGGGGGTCGTCGTAGGCGGTGCCGGGCGCCTTCATCGAGCGCAGCGCCACGCCCTGGACGCCGGGGGCGAGCAGTCCGGCGCCGATCAACCAGTCGGCGTCGGCGGCGTCCTGGTGCAGCGCGTACTGCTTGACCAGCGAGCCGAAGACGTCGGAGATCGACTCGTTGAGCGCGCCGGGCTGGTCGTGGTACTCCAGCCCGGCGGTGAACTGGGTGACGCCGTGGGTGAGTTCGTGGCCGATGACGTCGATGCAGGCGGTGAAGTCGCCGAAGATCTCGCCGTCGCCGTCACCGAAGACCATCTGGTGGCCGTTCCAGAAGGCGTTGTCGTAGTTGCGGCCGTAGTGGACGCTGGCATCCAGGCGCAGCCCCCGGTCGTCGATCGAGTCGCGGCCGAAGGCGGCGGAGTACAGCGCGAAGGTGTCGCCGAGGCCGTCGTAGGCGTGGTTGACGGAGGCGTCGGCGACCGGGGCCTGGCCCTCGGTGCGGACGGTGCGGCCGGGCAGCCGCTGGCTGTGCCCGG
>NZ_JAFLNG010000077.1 GCF_017427025.1 Streptomyces sp. FH025 | reverse complement strand
AAGGTGGCGGTGGGCGACAGCCTGCCGGGGGCCACCACGACGCCCGCGGCAACGCCCGCACCCACGCCCACGTCCACGGTGACGCCCACTCAGGCTGGCGCGACGCCGACGGCCACGCCCAACACGACGCCGTCCGCGACGGCCTCTACGACCACTGCGCCGAGTGCGTCCGCCTCGCCGTCGGCCGACGCGTCCCGTGCGTCCCGTAGTGAGGCCCGGGCCGCCGCTCCGGTCGCCGACCCGAAGCCGGCTGACGCCAAGCCCGCCGAGCGCGAGCTGGTCAAGATCGGTTCCGGCGAGCAGCAGGTCAAGTTCGGCTGGCTGGGCAAGCTGCCCAAGCCGAAGCTGGAGGGCAACAAGGCGACGTACGTCGATGCCCGCCCGGGTGTGGATCTCGTGCTGGAGGCGACCCGGACCGGCTTCGAGCAGTTCCTGATCGTCAAGAACCGCTCGGCCGTGTCCCAGACCGGCACGGTGACGATCCCGCTCGACACCACCGGTCTGACCGTCGCCCCGCAGCAGGACGGTTCGATCCAGCTGCTCGACAAGGCGACCGGCAAGCCGACGGTCCGCATCCCGGCCCCGGTCATGTGGGACGCCGCGGTCGACCCGGCCTCGCAGGAGCACCTGAACCGTGGCGCGGTGACGATGGAGCTGCGCGGTCAGGGAGCGGACACCGAGCTGGTGTTCACCCCGGACGCGGCCTTCCTCGCGGACGCGAAGACCCAGTTCCCGGTCACCATCGACCCGGTGGTGGATGTCGGCACGACCTTCGACACCTACGTCCAGACCAACGAGAACTTCGACGCCTCCGCGTCGACGGACCTCAAGCTGGGCAGCTACGACGGCAAGGTCGTGGCCAGGTCGTTCCTGACCATCCCGGGCGGTTCGTTCAACGGCAAGCAGATCCTGGGCGCCAACCTCTACCTCGCCAACTACCACTCCTCGTCCTGCGTCCCGAAGCAGTGGGAGGTCTGGAACGCCGGCGGCGCCGGACCGTGGGCGCGCTGGAACAACCAGCCCGCCTGGGGCCAGAAGTGGTCCACGTCGAACGACACGTGGGACATCGGTGGCGACGGCGACTCGTACGACTGCTACGCCCCGGACGGCACCTACTGGGCCAGGGCCGACGTCACCGAGATGATCCGGTACTTCGCCGGGTTCGGCTACAACGACTACGGGATCGGCCTGAAGGCCGCCGACGAGTCGAGCAGCCTGTCCTGGAAGCGTTTCGAGTCCGCCCAGGGCGGCCACCCGCCGTTCGTCTCGATCACTTACAACACCGTCCCGGCCACCCCGGGAACGGTCGAGGTGCTGCCCTCGCAGCAGGGCAACCCGCGCTACACCTCGGACGCGAACCCGCGCTTCCAGGTGCAGGCGGCCGACCCCGACGGTGACGACCTGACGGTCTACATGGACCTGTGGCGCGGCGGCACGCTCATCGGCAGCATCGCCAGGAAGACCCCGAACGGCACGATCGCCACCGTCCGCCCGTCCGACTACGGCATCGCCCGACTCGACGAAGGCGTGCAGTACACGATCTACGCCATGCTCGACGACGGCAAGTCCCGCTCCGGCTGGGTGGGCACCAACGTCGTCGCCGACACCGTCAAGCCCGGTACGCCGTTCGTGAGTTCGGCCGACTACCCGGCCGACGGCCTGTGGCACGGCACGGCCAACCAGCCGGGCTCGTTCACCTTCTCGCCCGCCCCGGGCACCGACGACACCTCGGCCTACGTCTACACCCTCGACGGCGGCACCCCGGTCACGGTCGCCGCCACCGGCGCCCTGACCACGAGCATCACGCCGACCACCGAGGGCCGGCGCGTGCTCAGCGTGCAGTCCAAGGACCGCGCGGGCAACCTCTCCCCGCCCGCGACCTACGTGTTCCAGGTCGGCCAAGCCGGCATCAGCTCGCCCGTCAACGGCACCCAGTCCGCCAAGCGCGTCAAGCTCTCCGTCGACGCCCAGACACAGTTCAAGCGCGTCGTCTACCAGTACCGCCGCGGCCCCGGCGCCACCGAGTACAACGTCCCGCGCGCCAACCTCACCAAGGCCGACAACACCCCGGTCACCGAGGACAAGCCCCGGCTCGCGGACCTCGGCCCGCACGCCAACTGGAACGTGCTCGACACCCTCGGCCAGGTCGGCGGCGTCGTCCAGGTCCGCGCCGTGCTCTTCCCCGAAGACGGCTCCGGCAACGGCTACACCACCGTCTGGAACACCATGACGGTCGACCGCAACGCCGACGGCGCGGCCACGAAGGACATCGGACCGGGTTCGGTGAACCTGCTCACCGGTGACTACACCACCGACGCGACCGACGCCGATGAACGCGGTCTGTCCGTCAAGCGCGCCACGTCCTCCCGCGACCTCGGTCGCGGCTGGCAGCCCCAGGGCGAGCGCCTGACGATCAACCAGCGCCAGATCAGCACGGACGCCTCCGGTTTCGCACCGGGCCAGGCGAACCTTGCCCGCTCCACCGAGCGCGGCCACGACAGCTCCACCGACTCGCTGCTGGTCACCTCGAACGGCCAGCTCGACTCCTACGCCAGCATCGGCCCGGACGACCACACCCTGTCCCTGGGGATGAAGCCGGGTCGTACCTACCGCCTGACCGGCTGGATCTACGTGCCGGGCGCGACCGGGTTGAACCCGGACTTCGCTGACCGGGGCCTGCGCCTGGCGGGATTCGTCAAGACCGCGGCGGGCTACACCAAGATCACCTCGGAGAAGGCGGCCTACACGGACGCCTGGCAGCAGCTGACCGTCGACATGGCGGTGCCGACCGATGCCACCGAGGCCTTCTTCCGCCTCTACAACGGCTTCACGGCCTCGGGCAAGCAGGTCTACTTCGACGACCTGTCGCTGAAGGAGATCGTCGCCCCCTTCGGCCCCCAGTGGGCCGGCGGCCCCGACGCGGGCACCGGCTCGGACTACCGGGCACTGTCGTTCCCGCAGTCCGACCTGGTCGAGATCAAGGGCAACGACGACACCTCGCTGACCTTCGCCAAGGGCGCTGACGGAACGTTCTTCCCCGAGCCCGGCGCCGAGTCCCTGACCCTCAAGGCCGTGCCGACCAAGTCCGGCGCGCTCGTCCTGTCCACCTCGGGCCAGTGCCTGGAGGTGCCGAACGGCGCCGCCGGCAACGGCGCCCGACTCCAGCCGGCCCCGTGCACCGGCGCCGCCAACCAGCAGTGGACCCGCGGCGACGACCTGACTCTGCGCCTGCTGGACTACTGCCTGGACAACCCCTGGGGCCAGACCAACGACGGCACCCCCCTCACCCTGTGGGGCTGCAACGGCGGCGACAACCAGCAGTGGGAGGTCCGCCCCAACGGCACGGTGACCAACCGCCACTCCGGCAAGTGCCTGGACACCGACAAGGGCGCCTCGATCTGGGTCTGCTGGGCAGGCCCGAACCAGATCTGGGACGTCCAGACCGCCGGCACGACGTACGAACTGGCCGCACTCGACGGCTCCAAGACCCTCTTCGCCCGCCAGGCCGGCTCGAACATCTACCAGGTGGTCAGCGAAACGGGGCCCGACGCCGCGTCGACCACCCGCTACCAGTACGACACCACCGACGGCCGCTCGCTCGTCAAGCGCGTCATCCCGGCCGTCGAACCGGGCGTGGACGACGTCAACAACTGCACCGTCGACCCGCTGCCGCGCGGCTGCGAAGTGATGGAGTACGACTACGCCAAGGTCACCACGGCGACCGCTTCGGCTCCGGGTGACTACCTGGACCGCGTCCGGGGCGTGAAGGTCTGGTCGTGGAACCCGGACACCTCCAAGCAGGAGCCGGTCGAGGTCGCGCACTACGCCTACGACGACAAGGGCCGTATCGCCCAGGTCTGGGACCCGCGTCTGGCCACCCCGTTGAAGACCACCTACGGCTACGACGACACCGGCCGGGTCACCCGGATCGGTGCCGCCGGTGAGCTTCCCTGGAGCTTCGACTACGGCAAGGCCGCGGCCGACCAGGACCCGGGCCGCCTGCTGAAGGTCCGCCGCGGCACGCTCGCGCCGGGCAGCAAGGACCAGGTCATCGGCGAGAACGCGACCAGTGTCGTGTACGACGTGCCGCTGACCCGCGGCAACGGTGGTCCGTACGACCTGGCAGGCTCGGACGTGGCCAAGTGGGCGCAGACCGACGCCCCCACCGACGCCACCGCCGTGTTCGGCCCCGAGGACGACCCGGGCACCAACACCGCCTCGGCGGCGAAGCCCGGCCCGGACGGCTACAAGCCGGCCACCGTCCACTACCTCAACGCCTCCGGCAACGAGGTCAACACCGCCGTCCCGTCGGTTACCCCCGGCGGTGACATCGGTACCTCCGAGTACGACCGCTACGGCCACGTCGTGCGGTCCATCACGGCGACCAACCGCTCGATCGCGCTCGGCACCCACCCGGACGCCGACAAGTTCGCGGCCGAGCTGAACCTGCCGACGGACTCCGCCTCGCGCGCCCGTCTGCTGGACTCCCGTACGGTCTACTCGGCCGACGGCATCGACGTGCTCGACACGCTGGGCCCGGCCTACCGTGCCTCGCTCGCCGAGCAGGTCAACGGCCAGACCGCCCCGGTCTCCGTCACGTTCGAAGCCGAGAAGCTCCCGCAGCTCGGCACCAACACCAAGATCCAGATCGACAGCAACTGCTGCGGCCTGACCTGGTCCGGCGGCGCCCACCTGAGCATCCGCGGCACCTCCGCCGGTGCGTTCGACAGCATGCGGGTCACCGTGCCCGAGGAGGGCGACTACGTCCTCTCCGGCCAGCTGACCAAGTACACCGACCACGGGATCATCCAGTGGGCGATCGACGGGAAGGACGTCGGTCAGCCGATCGACACCTACACCGCCACGCCCGCCGTCGTCCCGTACACCGTCGGCGACGCCGTCCACCTGACGCGCGGTGACCACGAGCTGAAGCTCACGGTCACCGGCACCAACACGGCCAGCGGCGGTGAGCGCTTCCACGCGGGCGTCGACACCGTCACCCTGACCAAGACGACCGTCAACCCGACCCTCCCGGCCGGCACCTCGGTCGTCGCCCGTGACCACAACACCAACACCTACGACGAAGGGAAGCCCGACGGCCAGGCCTACCACCTGGTCACCACCGCCACCGACGGCGCCCGCATCGACGGCTACGCCGACGACACCGAGCTCCGGGTCACCAAGACCGGCTTCGACGCGCCGATCGGCGGCACCTCCGGCTGGACGCTGAAGAAGGCCACCTCGGTCACCACCGACGCCCTCGGCGCCAAGCTGACGGCGTACGTCAAGTTCGACGCTTCGGGGAGGGCGCTGGAGTCGCGTAAGCCGGGGTCGAACGGCAGCGACGCCGGCACGGTCAAGTCCGTGTTCTACACGGCCAAGGCCAACCCCGACGACGCGGCCTGCGGCAACCGTCCCGAGTGGGCGGGCCTTCCTTGCGCCACGCTGCCCGGCGGCTCCGTCACCGGTGCGGACGGCTCGCGGATGCCGACGACTCTGCCGGTGAAGCGGGTCACCCGCTACTCGGCGTTCGGCGAGGCGGAGGAGACGACCGAGAGCAACGCGGGCAAGTCCCGTAAGACGGTCACCGTCTACAACAGCGTGGACCGGGTCCTCTCGACCGAGATCACCTCGGACGAGGGCAAGCCGCTGCCGAAGATCACCACCGAGTACGACCCCGTGACCGGTGACGCGGTGAAGACCACCGCCGACGGCAAGTCCCTGACCCGGGTCATCGACGCGCTCGGACGGCTGATCTCCTACACGGACGCCGACGGCTCCACCACCACCACGGAGTTCGACCGGTACGGCAAGCCGGTGAAGGTGAGCGACCCGACCGGATCGACCACCTACGCCTACGACCGCGCGAAGGAGCCGCGCGGACTGGTCACCTCGGTCAACGACAGCGTCGCGGGCGAGTTCACCGCGAAGTACGGCCCGGACGGCCAGCTCGTCGAGCAGACCTACCCCGGCGGCATCGTCCGCAAGGACACCTTCAACGCGGTCGGCGAGGCCACCAGCCGCAGCTACACCCGCAGTTCCGACAACACGGTGATCTGGTCCCAGACCACCGACATCTCCACCCAGGGCCAGGTGGCCAAGGACATCAGCTCCACCGCCACCCGCTCCTACCAGTACGACCGGCTCGGCCGGCTGGTGAAGGCCGAGCAGACCACGGTCGCCACCGGTTGCGTCACCCGCCAGTACGCCTTCGACACCCACTCCAACCGCCTGTCCAAGCAGACCTCCCCGCGCGGGGCGGCCGGCGAGTGCAGCACGGCCGGAGCCACGGCGGAGAACCACACCTACGACAGCGCCGACCGCCTCACGGACGCGGGATTCGTCTACGACGCCTTCGGGCGGACGGTGCAGACCGCCACCGGCGCGACCAACACCTACTGGGCCAACGACCACGTCGCCGCCCAGGAGAAGGGAGACACCAAGCAGGAGTGGGCCGTCGACGCCGCCCACCGTCTGACCGCCTTCACCACCAGCAAGAAGCAGGCCGACGGCACCTGGGCCAACGCGACGTCGAAGCTGAACCACTACGGTGACGACTCCGACCACGTCCGCTGGACCGTCGAGGACACCACCCAGGGCATCCTGACCCGCAATGTGTCGGGTCCGGACACGGATCTGGTCGCCACCACCAGCAAGACCGGTGATGTCCAGCTGCAGCTGACCAACCTGTTCGGCTCCGTGGTCGTCACCACGGACACCGCGCTCACCAAGCCGGTGGTGCTGGACTTCGACGAGTTCGGCATTCCGCAGGACGGCCAGGCCAACGTCCGCTTCGGCTGGCTGGGCGGCAAGGAGCGCTCCGCGGAGGCCCAGGACGGCGACATCCTCATGGGTGCCCGTCTCTACAGCCCCGCCCTCGGCCGCTTCCTCCAGGTCGACCCGGTCCCCGGCGGCAACGCCGGCCCGTACGACTACTGCACCGGCGACCCGATCAACTGCACCGACCTCGACGGCAACTGGGGCATGCCCAAGTGGCTGAAGAAGACGGTCGAGGTCGTCGCCAAGGTCGCCGAAGTGGCCTCCAACATCCCCGGCCCCATCGGCGCCGTCGCGGCCACCGTCTCGGCGGTCTCCTACGCGGCGACCGGCAACTGGGAGAAGGCGGCCGAGATGGCCGTCACCGCCGTCGCCGCGACGGTGGGCGCCGGCCCAGTGGTCAAGGCCGTCGCGGCCGCGGCCACAACGGTCAGGGCCGCGTCCCGGGCCGGGAAGGTCGCCTCGATCGCCAGGACGGTGTTCCGGCGGACGGAGGCGGTTGCCTGCCCGATCGGAAACTCCTTCACGCCCGACACGCCGGTCCTCATGGCGGACGGGAGCTACCTGCCCATCTCCGGGATCCAGGTCGGCGACTACGTCATGGCCACCGATCCGGACACCGGCACACAGTCGGCGCAACCCGTGCTCGACGTCATCGTCGGATACGGCGTCCGGCACCTGGTCGCGATCGACACGGCCGACAACTCCGTGACGGCGTCGGTCGTGGCCACGTCCAACCACCCCTTCTGGGTGGCCGGGCGCGGCTGGGTCGCGGCGGAAAGCATCCGGCCCGGAGACCTGCTGCGTACGTCCTCCGGACAGCTCAAGCCCGTGACGCACTCCTCCGATCTCGGGAATGTGCCCGACCAGACGGTCTACAACCTGAACGTCGGGAATCTGCACACCTACTCGGTGGCGACGGGCGAGGGGGACGACAGCCTCGTCCACAACTGCAGCGGCCATCTCCTCGGCATCGACATGCACCACATCCGTTCGGGGCATCGCGCCATGGCCGCGGCCGGTGACAAGAGCAAGTTCCGGAACAACAGCGCCTCCAGCATCCGACGGATGGTCAAGGTCGCCGTCAAGCAGGGGAAGCGTGCCCCGAACGACGCGCGGGGCGGCCATGTCCACATCTACGATTTCAACCGGAAGATCGGCGTCGACCGAAACGGTCGTACCGCAACCGCCATCAAGGTCGTGGTTCGAGGCCGCAAGGTGGTGACGGCCTACCCGGTCAGGATCGGAGGGAAGGGAATTCCGTAACCGACTGACCCGCCGCCTGCGGTGCCCGCACCGCAGGCGGCGGGGCCCTCCGTACCATGACGGATCGATCGGGCCTATCTGAGAGGGATCACATGGGGTTCGTCATCGAACTGCGGCGCACGAAGCCGACCACGAAGAGCAAGCGCGTTGCCGGACCACCAGCCCCCCTGGGCGCACTCGAGCGCTACGTCGAAGACGGAGAACTGCACTCGGCCGTAAGGCGCATCGGCAGCAGCAGGCTGCCGACTCTGGCGGGCCTGGACCCTTACCGGGACCACAAACTCCAGGGCGAGGCCGCCCGGCGCCTCGTGAAAGAGCTCGAGACAGTGAGCCTCGACTCGCTGGATCCTGATGAGCGCACCGTTCTGGAAAAACTCCTGGAATGGGGGCGCAGGTGCCAGGCGGATCCCGATCTGCGGATCGGGTTCACCGGGGACTGAAGCAATTGAACGTGCAGGTGGCGGAGCCTTGTTTCCAAGGCTCCGCCACCTGCCTTTTGACAGGGGTAACAGCATGCGGAAACGGCGCAGTCCGTGGGCGATCGTCCACTTCCTGATCGGACTCGTGTGCGCACTGGTCTCGGTCTCCACTGCGGCGTACGCCACCAGGGTCGACGACCTGATTCCGATCGTCCTCTGCGGCGTTCCCGGGCTGGTTCTGACGGTGCGCGCCCCGATCTACGGAGTGTCCTTCGGACCGGCCGGGCTGAAGTACTCCGGGCTACTCCGGGCACGCTCGTACACCTGGTCCGAGGTCGAGAGGGTGGAGCACGCCAAGGCCGCGGGAACGCTCTTCTCCTCCGACCTCCCCGAACTGGTACTGGCCGACGGCAGGACCGACCAACTGCCGCTGCTGGCAGGCTACGGCTTCAGCTCGAAGGCGAACAGGAGGGTGGAATCCCTCGTGGCCGACATGGAGAGGGCGCGGGCGGCGGCGTCTCCGTCACCGGCCTGATCCACCTGTCCGGTCACTCCGGGAGAGAGATCATCGTTTCCGGGCTGATGGCTGTCGGCCGCGGCCTCGTCGCGGTCCTGGACCGGGCCGACACCACTGAGGGGTTCAAGATCCCCTCCAAGGAGCTGAAGAACTCCCTGGGGAGGTCGAGCAGACGCTCGAGGAGAAGCCGCCGCGACGACCGCCTGCGTGCCGACATGGCCACCCTCGACGGACTCGGCGCCGGCCTGGCCATCGACGACTTCGGCACCGGCGGCGAGCACCGGCCCAGCCCCGGCACCCTTGACGTCCGCTGAATGGCTGCGCGGATCACATCCGAACGGTGGGGGCGAGTGCGAATGCGCACATTTCCACTCTTTGGTAACGAACCGTCACCACGCCACCGTGATCCGTTACGGAATCTTGATCACGATTGATGACTGACCGTCTGCTGAGAGTGAAAGATTTTCATCTGGCTTTAAGGAAGCCATTCCCAGCAATGGAAATCTCTTGAGAGAGTCTTGATGACACGACGGTCTCAGGCCTCGTCCGGTTCCACCGGCGGGGCCTTCTCCACGCGTAGGACGCGCCGAATAGCGGCGCTCCTGACGCTCGGTCTGCTGGTGCAGACCGGCGTGGCGGTGGACGCGATCACGGCTGCCCCGGCAGTTGCCGCGCCCACTCCGCCCACGCCCCCAGTTGCTCCCAGCACGGAGGCGCCCGACGAGGCGTCGGCCCTGCTGTCGGCCCGACTGCAGAAGCGCCGTATCGAAGTCACCGGCGCCCGCACCGAGTTCACCACCCTGTGGGCGAACCCGGACGGCACGCTGACCTCCGACCGGTCCACCGGACCGATCCGGATGAAGGTCGGCGAGGCCTGGGTGCCCGTCGACACCACCCTGGTGCAGACCCCCGACGGCAAGGTGGCGCCGAAGGCGCACCCGGGCGGGGTCGTCTTCGAGGGCGGCGACGCCGGGGTGACGGTGGGCGACAGCCTGCCGGGCACCACCCCGACGACGGCGCCCGCGACAACGCCCGCACCCGCACCCACGCCCACCGTGACGCCGAGCGCTCAGGCCGGCGCGACGCCGACGGTCACGCCCAGCGCGACACCGTCCGCGATCGCGACCTCGGCCGCCTCCGCGACCGGGACCACCGCGCCGAGTGCATCCTCCTCGCCGTCGGCCGACGCGACGCGTGCCTCCCGCAACGAGGCCCGTGCCGCCGCTCCGGTCGCCGACCCGAAGCCGGCCGACCCGAAGGCCGCTGACGCCAAGCCCGCCGGCCAGAAGCCCGTCGAGCGCGAGCTGGTCAAGATCGGTTCCGGCGAGCAGCAGGTCAAGTTCGGCTGGCTGGGCAAGCTGCCCAAGCCGAAGCTGGAGGGCAACAAGGCGACTTACGTCGACGCCCGCCCTGGCGTCGACCTCGTGCTGGAGGCGACCCGGACCGGCTTCGAGCAGTTCCTGATCGTCAAGAACCGCTCCGCCGTCTCCCAGACCGGCACGGTGACGATCCCGCTCGACACCACCGGCCTGACCGTCGCCCCGCAGCAGGACGGTTCGATCCAACTGCTCGACAAGGCGACCGGCAAGCCGACGGTCCGCATCCCGGCCCCGATCATGTGGGACGCCGCCGTCGACCCTGCCTCGCAGGAACACTTGAACCGCGGTGCGGTGACGATGGAGCTGCGCGGTCAGGGCGCGGACACCGAGCTGGTGTTCACCCCGGACGCGGCCTTCCTCGCGGACCCGAAGACCCAGTACCCGGTCACCATCGACCCGGCGGTGGACGTCGGCACGACCTTCGACACCTACGTCCAGACGAACGAGAACTTCGACGCCTCGTCCTCGGTCGACCTGAAGCTGGGCAGCTACGACGGCAAGGTGATGGCCCGGTCGTTCCTGACCATCCCGGGCGGCCCCTTCAACGGCAAGCAGATCCTGAGCGCCACCCTCCACCTGGCCAACTACCACTCCGCCTCCTGCACCCGGGACCAGTGGGAGGTCTGGAACGCCGGCGGCGCCGGACCGTGGGCCCGCTGGAACAACCAGCCCGCCTGGGGCCAGCGGTGGTCCACGTCCAACGAGACGTGGAACGTGGCGACCGGCTGCACGGGTCCGGGCGGCAACTACTGGGCCAACGCCGACGTCACCGAGATGATCCGGTACTTCGCCGGGTTCGGCTACGACGACTACGGGATCGGCCTGAAGGCCACCAACGAGTCGAGCGTCATGTCCTGGAAGCGCTTCGAGTCCGCTCAGGGCGCCCACCCTCCGTTCATCTCGATCACCTACAACACCGTCCCGGCCACCCCGGCGACGGTCGACGTACTGCCCTCGCAGCAGGGCAACCCGCGCTACACCTCGGACCCCAACCCGCGCTTCCAGGTGCAGGCGGCCGACCCCGACGGTGACGACCTGACGGTCTACCTGGACCTGTGGCGCGGTGGCACGTTCATCGGCAGCATCGCCAGGAAGACCCCGAACGGCATGGTCGCGACGGTCCGTCCGTCCGACTACGGCCTCGCCCGTCTCGACGAGGGCGTGCAGTACTCGATCTGGGCCATGCTCGACGACGGCAAGTCCCGCTCCGGCTGGGTGGGCACCAACGTCGTCGCCGAGACCGTCAAGCCCGGTACGCCGTTTGTCAGTTCGTCCGACTACCCGGCGGACGGCCTGTGGCACGGCACGGCCAACCAATCGGGCTCGTTCACCTTCTCGCCCGCCCCTGGCACCACCAACACCGCGGCCTACGTCTACAACCTCGACGGCGGCACCCCGGTGACGGTCGCCGCCACCGGCGCGCTCACCACGAGCATCACGCCGACCACCGAGGGCCGGCGCGTGCTCAGCGTGCAGGCCAAGGACCGCGCGGGCAACCTGTCCCCGCCCGCGACGTACGTGTTCCAGGTCGGCCAGGCCGGCATGAGCTCGCCCGTCAACGGCACCCAGTCCGCCAAGCGCGTCAAGCTCTCCGTGGACGCCCAGACGCAGTTCAAGCGCGTCGTCTACCAGTACCGCCGTGGCCCCGGCGCCACCGAGTACAACGTCCCGCGCACCAACCTCACCAAGGCCGACAACACCCCGGTCACCGAGGACAAGCCGCGTCTGGCGGACCTCGGCCCGCACGCCAACTGGAACGTGCTCGACACCCTCGGCCAGGTCGGCGGTGTCGTCCAGGTCCGCGCCGTGCTCTTCCCCGAGGACGGCTCCGGCAACGGCTACACCACCGTCTGGAACACCATGACGGTCGACCGCAACGCCGACGGCGCGGCGAGCACGGACATCGGTCCGGGCTCGGTCAACCTGCTCACCGGCGACTACTCCACCGACGTGACCGACGCCGACGAGTTCGGCATGTCCGTCAAGCGCACCGCCTCCTCCCGCGACCTCGGCCGCGGCTGGCAGCCGCAGGGCGAGCGCCTGACGATCAACCAGCGCCAGGTCGGCACCGACACCACCGGATTCACCGCCGGACAGGCAGCCCTGTCCCGTTCCACCGCGCGCGGCCACGACAGCTCGACCGACTCGCTCCTCGTCGTGCCCGGTGGCTCCGGCACCTGGGACTCCTACGCCGCGCTGGGCCCCGAGTACACGCTCGGCCAGGGCATGCAGCCCGGCAAGACGTACCGGCTGACCGGCTGGATCTACGTCCCCGGCGCGACCGGTCTGGACAACCCGCTGACCAACCGCGGTCTGCGCATGGTCGGCGTCTACCGCACCCCCGCCGGCTACGGCGAGACCGTCTCGCCGAAGGCCGCGTTCACCGACGGCTGGCAGCAACTGACGCTGGACATGGTGGTGCCCAAGGACGCCACCGAGGCCTGGTTCCGTCTGTACAACGGCAATGCGGGTGGCAGCGGGAAGGAGGTCTACTTCGACGACCTGTCGCTGAAGGAGATCGTCGCCCCGTTCGGCCCTCAGTGGGCCGGCGGCCCCGATGCCGGCCCCGGTTCGGACTACCGGGCGCTGTCGTTCCCGCAGTCCGACCTGGTCGAGATCAAGGGCAACGACGACACCTCGCTGACCTTCGCCAAGGGCGCTGACGGAACGTTCTTCCCCGAGCCCGGCGCCGAGTCCCTGACCCTCAAGGCCGTGCCGACCAAGTCCGGCGCGCTCGTCCTGTCCACCTCGGGCCAGTGCCTGGAGGTGCCGAACGGCGCCGCCGGCAACGGCGCCCGGCTGCAGCCGGCCCCGTGCACCGGCGCCGCGAACCAGCAGTGGACCCGCGGCGACGACCTGACGCTGCGCCTGCTGGGCTACTGCCTGGACAATCCCTGGGGCCAGGTCAACGACGGGACCCCGCTCACCCTGTGGGGCTGCAACGGCGGCGACAACCAGCAGTGGGAGGTCCGCCCCGACAGCACGGTGATGAACCGCCACTCGGGCAAGTGCCTGGACACCGACAAGGGCGCCTCGATCTGGGTCTGCTGGGCAGGCCCGAACCAGATCTGGGACGTCCAGACCGCCGGCACCACCTACGAACTCAGCGAGCTGGACGGTTCCAAGACCGTCTTCGCCCGTCAGGCCGGATCCAGCATCTACCAGGTGGTCAGCGAAACGGGGCCCGACGCCGCGTCGACCACCCGCTACCAGTACGACACCACCGACGGCCGCTCGCTCGTCAAGCGCGTCATCCCGGCCGTCGAACCGGGCGTGGACGACGTCAACAACTGCACCGTCGACCCGCTGCCGCGCGGCTGCGAAGTGATGGAGTACGACTACGCCAAGGTCACCACGGCGACCGCTTCGGCTCCGGGTGACTACCTGGACCGCGTCCGGGGCGTGAAGGTCTGGTCGTGGAACCCGGACACCTCCAAGCAGGAGCCGGTCGAGGTCACGCACTACGCGTACGACGACCGCGGCCGCCTGGTCGAGGTGTGGGATCCCCGTCTGGCAACGCCGCTGAAGCACACGTACGGCTACGACGACGCAGGCCGGGTCATCCGGAACGGCGCCGCCGGAGAGCTGCCGTGGAGCTTCGACTACGGCAAGGCCGCGGCCGACCAGGACCCGGGCCGTCTCCTGCAGGTCCGTCGCAGCACGCTCGCGTCCGGCAGCAAGGACCAGGTCAACGGCGAGATCGCGACCAGTGTCGTGTACGACGTGCCGCTGACCCGCGGCGCCGGTGGTCCGTACGACCTGGCAGGCTCGGACGTGGCCAAGTGGGCGCAGACCGACGCCCCCACCGACGCCACCGCCGTTTTCGGCCCCGAGGATGCGCCGGGCACCAACACCGCCTCGGCGGCGAAGCCCGGCCCGGACGGCTACAGGCCGGCCACGGTGTACTACCTCAACGCCTCCGGCAACGAGGTCAACACCGCCAGCCCATCGGTCACTCCCGGCGGTGACATCAGCACCAAGGAGTACGACCGCTACAACCACGTCGTACGCAGCCTGACCGCGACCGACCGCTCGATCGCGTTGGGTACCCATCCGGACGCCGACAAGTTCGCCGCCGAGCTGAACCTGCCGACGGACTCCGCCTCGCGCGCCCGTCTGCTGGACTCCCGCACGGCCTACTCGGCCGACGGACTCGACGTGCTCGACACGCTGGGCCCGGCCTACCGCGCCTCGCTCGCCGAGCAGGTCAACGGCCAGACCAACCCGGTCTCCGTCACCTCCGAGGCCGAGAAGCTCCCGCAGCTCGGCACCAACACCAAGATCCAGATCGACAGCAACTGCTGCGGCCTGACCTGGTCCGGCGGTGCCCACCTGAGCATCCGCGGCACCTCCGCCGGCGCGTTCGACAGCATGCGCGTCACCGTGCCCGAGGAGGGCGACTACGTCCTCTCCGGCCAGCTGACCAAGTACACCGACCACGGGATCATCCAGTGGGCGATCGACGGGAAGGACGTCGGTCAGCCGATCGACACCTACACCGCCACGCCCGCCGTCGTCCCGTACACCGTCGGCGACGCCGTCCACCTCACACGCGGCGACCACGAACTCAAGCTCACGATCGTCAACACCAACCCGGCCAGCGGCGGTGAGCGCTTCCACGCGGGCGTCGACACCGTCACCCTGACCAAGACGACCGTCAACCCGACTCTCCCGGCCGGTACTTCGGTCGTCGCCCGGGACCACAACACCAACACCTACGACGAAGGGAAGCCCGACGGCCAGGCCTACCACCTGGTCACCACCGCCACCGACGGCGCCCGCATCGACGGCTACGCCGACGACGTGGAACTGCGCGTCACCAAGAACGGCTACGACGCCCCGATCGGTGGCACCTCCGGCTGGACGCTGAAGAATCCCACGGCGGTCACCACCGACGCGCTCGGTGCCAAACTGACCGCCTACGTCAAGTTGGACCCGGCTGGGCGTGCACTGGAGTCGCGTAAGCCGGGGTCGAACGGCAACGACGCCGGGACGGCCAAGACGGTGTTCTACACCGCGGGCAGCAACCCGGACGACGCCGCGTGCAGCAATCGCCCGGAATGGGCGGGAAGCCCCTGCGTCACGATGCCCGGTGGCACGATCACCGGTGCGGACGCTACGCGGATGCCGACCACCTTGCCGGTCAAGCGGATCACCCGCTACTCCCAGTTCGGCGACCCGGAGGAGACGACCGAGACCAACGCGGGCAAGTCCCGTAAGACGGTCACCGTCTACGACGCCGCCCAGCGAGTCGTCTCGACCGAGATCACCTCGGACGAGGGGAAGCCTCTGCCGAAGGTCACCGCCGAGTACGACCCCGTAACGGGTCACACGGTGACGACCTCCTCCGGCGGCAAGTCCGTCAGCCGGGTGCTGGACAGTCTCGGCCGACTGCTGTCGTACACGGACGCCGACGGCAGCACCACCACGACGGAGTTCGACCGGTTCGGCAAGCCTGTGAAGGTCTCCGACCCGACTGGCTGGAAGAGCTATACCTACGACCGCGCGAAGGAGCCGCGCGGGCTGGTCACTTCCGTCAACGACAGCGTGGCAGGCGAGTTCAGCGCCAAGTACGGGCCGGACGGACAGCTGGTCGAGCAGATCTACCCTGGTGGGATCGTCCGCAAGGACACCTTCGACGCGGCCGGCCACGCGACAGGTCGGAGCTACACCCGTACCTCCGACAACACGACGATCTGGGCCCAGACCACCGACGTCTCGACCCAGGGCCAGGTGGCCAAGGACACCAGCTCCACCGCCACCCGCTCCTACCAGTACGACCGGCTCGGCCGACTGGTGAAGGCCGAGCAGACCACGGTCGCCTCCGGCTGCGTCACCCGGCAGTACGCCTTCGACGCCCACTCCAACCGTCTGTCCAAGCAGACCTCCCCGCGCGGGGCGGTCGGCGAGTGCAGCACGGCCGGGGCCACGGCGGAGAACCACACCTACGACAGTGCCGACCGTCTCACCGACCCGGGCTTCGAGTACGACGCCTTCGGCCGCACCGTGAAGACCGCCACCGGCGCAACCAACACCTACTGGGCCAACGACCACGTCGCCGCCCAGGAGAAGGGAGACACCAAGCAGGAGTGGGCGATTGACGCCACCTTCCGCCTCACCGCGTTCACCACCAGCAAGAAGCAGGCCGACGGTACCTGGGCCACCACCTCGTCGAAGCTGAACCACTACAGCGATGACTCGGACAGGGTCCGCTGGACGGTCGAAGACACCGCGCAGGGGACGGTGACCCGCAACGTCTCCGGCCTGGACACCGACCTGGTGGCCACCACCAGTAGGACCGGCGACGTCCAGCTGCAGCTGACCAACCTGTTCGGTTCCGTGGTCATCGCCACCGACACCGCGCTCGCCAAGCCCGTCGTCCTCGACTTCGACGAGTTCGGAATCCCACAGGATTCCCAGGCGAATGCCCGCTACGGCTGGCTCGGCGGCAAGCAGCGCTCCGCCGAGGCCCAGGACGGCGACATCCTCATGGGTGCCCGCCTCTACAGCCCCACCCTCGGCCGTTTCCTCCAGGTCGACCCGGTTCCGGGCGGCAACGCCAGCCCGTACGACTACTGCACCGGCGACCCGATCAACTGCACGGACCTCGACGGCAACTGGAGCATCAAGGGGTTCCTGAAGAAGACGGTCGAGGTCGTCGCCAAGGTCGCCGAGGTCGCGTCCTACATCCCTGGTCCGATCGGAGCCGCATCAGCAGTAGTCTCCTCCGTCGCCTATGCGGCCACCGGGAACACCGAGAAGGCGACCGAGATGGCCGTGATGGCGGCCGCTCAGGTGGTCGGTGCGGGAGCCGCGGTCGTCGCGACCGTCGCAGCGGTCAAGGTGGTCAAGGCCGTGAAGGCGGCCCAGAAGGTCAACGCGATCTTCAAGGACTCCCGAGTGGGCGTACGGCTGTACAACATGCCCATTATCGGCAAGAAGTCGAGGCTCTTCGCAGACAAGTACGCCCCCGGGAACACGGCCCAAAGGTCCGGTTGGCTGAACCGGGGCGACAGGGGCACCAGATGGTCGGCTGGCTGGAGCGCCCGGGGCACCTGGCCGGGGAAAAATGTCCCCAGGCAGCATCCCGGACAGGCAGTATCGAGGAAGAAGTCGAAAGCTCGGGCTGTCTTCCGACTCAAGGTCGCAGGCCGGAAGATCGATCTGTGGAACGGACCGTGGAGGTAATGGATGGGATCGGATGAACCGACCTTGAACAACTCGGCCGAGGATCTCGTGGCGGCAGCCGACCGTTCCGGCAGCTTCTCCGACATCGAGATGGTCGAGGTCTCAAGTGAGCCGAGGACGGTCGACATCCATCTGGAGACTCCGGCCGGGCACGAGTACATCGTGATGTTGAGGGAAGACATCGGCAAAGCCAGAGTGCTCTACGAGGACTACGTTTTCGACGACGTCTCCGCCCACCGGGTCCTGGATTTCGTGGGCCTGATGGAACGGGGTGAGGTCGACCTCTCGTTCACTCGGTTCCTCGGGCGGCAGCTGGTCCTGCGCGTCTCCCTTCCTGAAGGGGACTGGGTCGACCAGCGCCGATTCGCCAATGATCTATCGGAGTGGGAGAAAAGCGTCCTCGAACGTCCCTGACCGGTAGACCGGAAGACAACGGCCGCAGGGGTAGACCCCTGCGGCCGTTGCCATTGCCCGGAGACTGCCCGCCGACGCTGTCGGCGGGCAGTCTGCTGTGCGGGCCGGTCGCCACTCTGATTCCCGCAGTGCTGAATTTCTTCTTCAAGCCGTTCAACCTCTAGGTTGTCCGATCAGTGGGCATCGATCCGCTGAAGCAGCCTGTCGGGGCGCCGTCCGATCTCCGGACGGCGCCCCGGCGCACAACCTGACTGGGGAGACACGATGCGGAAACGGCGCAGTCCGTGGGCGATCGTCCACTTCCTGATCGGACTCGTGCTCGCACTGATCTCGATCTCCACGGCCGCGTACGCCACCAGAGTCGACGACCTGATTCCGATCGTCCTCTGCGGCGTTCCCGGACTGGTTCTGACGGTGCGCGCCCCGATGTACGGAGTGTCCTTCGGACCCGCCGGGCTGAAGTACTCCGGCCTGCTCCGGGGACGCTCGTACACCTGGTCCGAGATCGAGAGGGTGGAGTGCGCCACGACCCCGGGAACGCTCTTCTCCTCCATCCTCCCCGAACTGGTACTGGCCGACGGCAAGTCCGACCAGCTGCCGCTGCTGGCGGGCTACGGCTTTGGCTCGAAGGTGAACAAGAGGGTGGAAGCCCTCGTGGCCGACATGGAGAGGGCGCGGGCGGCGGTGTCTCCATCGCCGTCCTGATCCCGCAGCCATATGCCGGGTTGCAAGCTCACCCGAAGGGCCCGCCGGTCGATCCGGCGGGCCCTTCGGCTGTACCGGGTCGGGGTGTGCGGGGATTCCCGGCCGCTGATCCGGTGCTA
>NZ_JAFLNG010000769.1 GCF_017427025.1 Streptomyces sp. FH025 | reverse complement strand
TCGTCTTGCAGCTTCATGGCGACCTCCAGAGCTCGGCCACGACCTAGCTGTAGGGATGGCTCCCCTGCATGTGCGGCGTCTCGTGCATGTAGAGCGAGCCGCACTGCTGGCAGCAGCGCAGCCCGGTGCCCCAGTCCTCCTCGGGCCGCGTCTCGGCGTCGTCGGGCATGGTGCGGCCGCAGAGCGCCGTCGACGGGTCCTCGTCCCGCACCACGTGCCAGGACTTGACTCCGCCGGCCGCCCCCTGCGGGCCGTACTCCGCGCGCAGTTTGTGCGTCATGCCCTCCATGGTCGCTCGGCCGCCGCACACCCGCTACTCGCCCGGGGACTCCTCGGCCTCCTCCGCCCGGCGCACGGGCGAGGCGACCATCGAGCCGATCCGGTTGCGGCGCCCGGCCGAGGACTCGGCGGTCAGCAGGATGCCGGTCAGACCGCCCTCGACGGGCTCGGGCAGCGGGATCTCGCAGGAGGACCCGGGGATCGGCACCCGGCCGAGGTGCTTGGCCAGCAGACCGCCGACGGTCTCGATGTCCTCGTCCTCCAGCTCGATCCCGAACAGCTCGCCCAGGTCCTCCACCAGCAGGCGGGCGGTGATCCGGTACGAACCGTCGCCGAGGTCCTCCACCGGCGCGATCTCCCGGTCGTACTCGTCGGTGATCTCCCCGACGATCTCCTCCAGGATGTCCTCGATGGTGACCAGGCCGGCCGTGCCGCCGTACTCGTCGATCACGATCGCGACGTGCGAGCGGCGCTGCTGCATCTCGCGCAGCAGGTCGGCGGCCGGCTTGGAGTCCGGGACGAACACGGCCGGGCGCATCACCGCGCCGACCTCCTCGGACTCCGCCTCGCGGTTGATGTGGGTGCGGCGCACCAGGTCCTTGAGGTAGACGATGCCGACCACGTCGTCCTCGTTGTCGCCGACCACCGGGATCCGCGAGAAGCCCGAGCGCAGCGCCAGGGTCAGCGCCTGCCGCACGGTCTTGTGCCGCTCGATCATCACCAGGTCGGTGCGCGGCACCATCACCTCGCGCACGATGGTGTCGCCCAGCTCGAAGACCGAGTGCACCATCCGGCGCTCCTCGTCCTCGATCAGGTCGTCCTTCTCGGCGAGGTCGACCAGGGCCCGCAGCTCCGCCTCGGAGGCGAACGGCCCCTCCCGGTAGCCCTTGCCCGGGGTCAGCGCGTTGCCGAGCAGGATCAGCAGCCGCGGGATCGGGCCGAGCACCGCGGCCAGCGGCAGCAGCACGAAGGAGGCCGCCGTCGCGGTGGTCAGCGGGTGCTGGCGCCCGATCGTGCGCGGCGAGACCCCCACCGCGACGAAGGACACCAGCACCATCACGCCGAAGGCCAGCAGCACGGCCTCCCAGGTCGGGTGCACGTTGCGCACGCACACCGCGGTGACCAGGACGGCCGCCGCCATCTCGCTGGCCACCCGGATCAGGGTCGCCAGGTTGAGGTAGCGGATCGGGTCGGAGGCGACGGTCAGCAGCCGCGCGGAACCGCGCCGCCCGTTGCGCACCGCCTCCTCCGCCCGGAACCGGGAGACCCGGGAGATGCCCGCCTCGGCGCACGCGGCCAGCCAGCCGAGCACGACCAGGGCCACGGCACCGAGGAGGAAGCTCGTACTCTCACCACTCACAGGGGTTCGGGCTCCGCGCTCAGTGGGTGGTGGGCGCCGGGGAGATGCCGCCGAGGCCCCGGCCCGCCCGCCAGTCGTCCAGGATGCGCTTCTGGAGGGCGAACATCTCCTCCTCCTCCTCGGGCTCCTCGTGGTCGTAGCCGAGGACGTGCAGCACCCCGTGGACGGTGAGCAGCTGGAGCTCCTCGTCCATCGAGTGCTTGGAGGGGGCCGCCTTGCCCTGCTGCTCGGCGACCTCGGGGCAGAGCACGATGTCACCGAGCAGGCCCTGCGGCAGCTCCTCGCCCTCCTTGCCGGGACGCAGCTCGTCCATCGGGAACGACATCACGTCGGTCGGGCCGGGCAGGTCCATCCACTGGATGTGCAGCTCCTCCATCGCCGCACCGTCCACCAGGATCACGGACAGTTCGGACTGCGGGTGGATCCGCATCTTGTCCAGGGCGAAGCGGGCGACGTCGAGGATGGCTTCCTCGTCGGCTTCCCAGCCGGACTCGTTGGCGATGTCGATCGACATGACGGGCTGTGTGCTCAGCTTTCGGTGCGATGGGATTCGGCGCGATGGGACTGTCGGGGTGCTCGGGCCGCCGTCGACTTGCCGGGACGGCGCTGGGCGGGCTTGCGGTCGATCGGACCGTTCTGCTCGACCTCCTGCTGAGCGTCCCAGCGCTCGTAGGCGTCCACGATCCGGCCGACCAGCTTGTGGCGGACCACGTCGGTGCTGGTGAGGACGGAGAAGTGGATGTCCGGCACGTCGGCCAGGATCTCCTGGACGACCTTGAGCCCGCTCCTGGTGCCGCCCGGGAGGTCGATCTGGCTGGTGTCGCCGGTGACCACCACCCGGGAGTTGAACCCGAGGCGGGTGAGGAACATCTTCATCTGCTCCGGCGAGGTGTTCTGGGCCTCGTCGAGGATGATGAAGGCGTCGTTGAGGGTGCGCCCGCGCATGTACGCCAGCGGGGCGACCTCGATGGTGCCGGCCGCCATCAGGCGCGGGATGGAGTCCGGGTCCATCATGTCGTGCAGCGCGTCGTACAGCGGGCGCAGGTACGGGTCGATCTTCTCGTAGAGGGTGCCGGGCAGGAAGCCCAGCCGCTCGCCCGCCTCGACCGCCGGGCGGGTCAGGATGATCCGGTTGACCTCCTTGGCCTGCAACGCCTGGACGGCCTTGGCCATCGCCAGGTAGGTCTTGCCGGTACCGGCCGGACCGAGGCCGAAGACGATCGTGTGCTTGTCGATCGCGTCGACGTAGCGCTGCTGGTTGAGGGTCTTGGGGCGGATCGTACGGCCCCGGTTGGACAGGATGTTCGCGGTGAACACCTGCGAGGGCACCGGACTGTCCGGGTCCTGCTCCGCGGCGCGGAGCATGGCGATCGAGCGCTCCACGGAGTCCTCCGTCAGCGGCTGGCCGGTGCGCAGCACCAGCATCATCTCGTTGAAGAGCTTCTTCACGAGGGCGACCTCGGCGTGCTCGCCGGTGGCGGTCACCTCGTTGCCGCGGACGTGGATGTCGGCGGCGGGGAAGCCCCGTTCGATCACGCGCAGCAGCGAGTCCGCCGTGCCGAGCAGGGTGACCATCGGGTGCTTCTCGGGAATGACGATCCGGGCGCTGACGCGACCGTCGTCGGCCGGTTCGGGGCGCGACTGTCCGTTCGTACGGGTCTGCGATGTGTCACTCATAGGTCGGCGCTGGGGCCTGCCTCATCCCATCCGTGGTGTCGTGTGCCGCTCGGTCTCTCCGGGGCACCAGGGTACGCCGCGAGCGTGATCGCCGTGGCGGGCGGCGG
>NZ_JAFLNG010000768.1 GCF_017427025.1 Streptomyces sp. FH025 | reverse complement strand
TCCAGCGCACCGTCGAACGCGCCCGCGACCTGCTCGACGCCGACGCCGCGTACCTGCTGCTCACCACCGACGACGAGAGCGAGTTCGAGGTCCGCGCCGCCACCGGCCTCACCACCGGACACCGCCGGCACGCCCGCTTCCCGGTCGAGAGCGGCAACCGTTACGACTCCGCCCGGCTGCCCTCCGTCCACGAGGACCTCGCCACCCGCCCCACCGGCCTGCCCCTGCTCACCGACAGCGGCATGCGCTCCCTGGTCACCGTCCCGCTCAAGGTCGAGGGCCGGCTGATCGGCTCGCTCGGCATCGCCACCGCCGCGCCCGGCCGCTACGACAACGAGGACGCGCTGCGCCTGCAGTTCGCCGCCGACCGGGTCGCCCTGGCCGTCGAGAGCACCCGGCTGGCCGAGCTCGAACGGCTGCGCCGCGGCTCGCTCTCCTTCCTCGTCGAGGCCTCCGACCTGCTGGCCGGAACCCTCGAACACGAGCAGACCCTCGCGCTGATGGCCCAGATGGCCGTCCCCACCCTCTCCTCCTGGTGCGCCGTCTACACCAACGGCGACCACGGCGCCCAGCCCGGCCTCGCCTTCGTCCTGCACGAGGACGAGGACCGGATCGACCCGCTGCGCGACCTGCTCGACAAGACCACCGCCCCCGAGGCCGGCCCCACCCACGGCGTCCGCTTCTGGACGGCACCCGCCGAGGCCGCCGAGGCCCGCGGCCTGACCGACAGCCCCGAGCTCGCCGGCCAGCTCGGCGAGACCGTCGTGCTGCCGCTGACCGCCCGCAACCGGGTCATCGGCCTGCTCGCGCTCGGTGTCCCGGCCGGCGTCCGGTTCCGCCAGGAGATCCTCGAACTCGCCGAGGACCTCTCCCGCCGGGCCGCCCTCGCACTCGACAACTCCCGCCTCTACTCCGAGCGCACCGCCACCAGCCAGGCTCTGCAACGCAGCCTGTTGCCACCGGAGTTGCCCGAGATCCCGGGCGTCGAGGTGGACGTCTTCTACCAGGCCGCCGGCGAGGGCAACGAGGTCGGCGGGGACTTCTACGACCTGTTCACCATCCGCGAGGGCACCTACGGCTTCGCCATCGGCGACGTCTGCGGCACCGGCCCGGAGGCCGCCTCCGTCACCGGCCTGGCCCGGCACTCGCTGCGCCTGCTCGCCCGTGAGGGCCTGGACGCCCCGCAGGTGCTGCGCCGACTCAACGCGGCCATCCTGGACGAGGGTTCGCGCAGCCGTTTCCTCACCCTGCTCTACGGCGAGCTGACGCCCCGCCCGGACGGCAGCACCGAGCTGTCCCTGGTCTGCGCCGGGCACCCGCTGCCGCTGCGGCTGCGCACCGACGGCCAGGTCGACCGGGCCGCCACCCCGCAGCCGCTGCTCGGCGTCATGGACGACCTCGACCTCACCGCCGAGCGCCTGGTGCTCTCCCCCGGCGAGGTCCTGCTCTGCGTCACCGACGGCGTCACCGAACGCCGCGAGGGCCGGCGGATGCTGGGCGACGACGGCCTGGCCGAGGTGCTCACCGGTTGCACCGGCCTGACCGCCGGCGCGGTCGCGCTGCGGGTGCAGCGCGCGGTCGAGCGCTTCGCCCCGGAGCCGCCGTCCGACGACATGGCGATCCTGACCCTGCGGGTGCCCACCCAGCGCACGCCCTGAACGCTTCTGTCCGTTTGCACTCCATCGAGGGACGAACCGTGAGCGTTCCACAGTTGACGGCGTCGCAAATTGTCTGATTCACAAGGGTACAAGCCTGCTACGCCGGGTACACCGACCTCACCGGGGAATCCCCCGGCAGGGACGTGACCAGCGGCTCTCCGCCGGCCCATCACTCCGACCTCACTTCTGACCGCAGCCCCCGCACGCTCTTCGTCGTGCGCCCTCGGCGCGGTCGCGCGCATCCACCTCACCGAGACGACACCACAGCATCACTGCGCCCTGCGCGCGCCCAGAGTGAAAGGAGCCTCCGGTGAGCAACGACGCTACCGGGGCAACGAACGCCCGCTCCACCGGAGCCGACGCGGGTAACCTCGGCTACCTCGCCCTCGGCCTGACACTACTCGCCTACGGCCTGCTCTCCACCGGCGTCCTGCACGGCGCCGGCGTCGGCGACGCGGCCCACCTCGCCCACCTGCTCGGCGGCGTCACCCTCTTCATCGCGGGCCTGTGGCAGCTCCGTCGCGGCGAGGGCTTCACCGGCACCGCCTTCACCAGCCTCGGCGCCTTCTGGGCGACCTGGTCGGTGGCGGGCGGCGAGAGCAAGAACGCCGCCGGGCTGTTCCTGCTGCTGTGGGCCCTGCTCGCCCTCAGCCTCACCGCGGCCAGTTGGGGTGCGGGCCTGTTCAGCCGCGCCGTCTACGGCCTGCTGACGCTCTCCCTGGTCCTGTCCGCCATCGCCGCCTTCGGCGGATACGGCGGCCTCGGCAAGGCCGCCGGGTGGATCGCGGCCGTCTCCGGGGCCATCGCCTGGTACTGGGCCACCTCCGCACTGAGCAACGGCTCCTGGGGGAAGGTCACCCTGCCGGTCAAGTGACCTGCTCCACCCGCTCCTCGGATGCGGCGCGGGGTCGGGCCTCCGTCTCGGCGGAGGTCCGGCCCCGCCGGCGTGCCAACAGCGCCAGGACGGCGTACGCGAACAGCAGGATCGCGACGGCGACGATGCCGTCCGCCCAGAAGTGGTTGGCCGTCACCACGACCACCGCCACCGTCAGCACCGGGTGCAGCACCATCACCCAGCGGAACGGACTCGGCGACACCCGCACCACCGCGACCGCCGCCAGCACGGACCAGGCGACGTGCACGGACGGCATCGCCGACAGCTGGTCGGCCACCACCACACCGCCGACCGCGCCGCCGTACACCGACTGCCCGTACTGCGCCGCCACGTCGACGAACCCGTTCTGCGGCAGCATCCGCGGCGGCGCCACCGGGATGAACTGCACCAGCAGGCAGACCGCGGTGGTGATCACCACCGTGTTGCGCACCCACGCATAGCGCTCCCGATGCCGCAGGAACACCCAGAACAGCACCGCCAGCATCACGGCGAAGTGCATCGCCGCGTAGTAGTAGTTCGCCAGCTTCACCAACACCGGGCACCGCATGGTCGCCGCCTGCCAGGACGCCTCGTCCGGCAGCCCGATCGCCAGCTCGGTGCGGTGGATCCAACTCGCCCTGTCCAGCGCGTGGTCGGCGCTCATCACCGACAGGTGTCCCACCAGCTGCCACAGCGCGAACAGCGCCAACAGCGTGCCGGCCTCCCGCAGCAGCGCCGACGGCCCCGGCCTCCGGACCCGCGCGGCTAGGTACGCGCCTCCGTAGAGGCCGACGGCGGCGCCCCCGGCGGTCTGCCAGGTCAGGGACAGGTTCTGCATTCGCAGAGGGTAACGCAAAAAGACCCCCTCCCGAATGGGAGGGGGTCTTTTTG
>NZ_JAFLNG010000767.1 GCF_017427025.1 Streptomyces sp. FH025 | reverse complement strand
ACGAGCGCGCCGATGGCGGCCACGGCGGCCAGGCGCAGGGAGTTCCGCTGAGAGACGATCACGAGTGCACCCCTTTCAGGGGGAGGTGGTCGTTCGGCCCGAGGGACGCGACCGGCGCGGCTTCGGGCACTGTGTCGTTCGCAGGGACGCTCCCCCACCCCCGATCGGTTGTGGACGGATTGTCACTCCTCTGTAACAGTGCGCACGGTCAGCAGTGCGAGGGCGCCGGCCGCCGCCGCGGGCCGGAAGTCGAGGACGCCGGTGAACGGGCCGGTCACCACCAGCAGGGTCTCGTACGCGCGCAGGGCGCGCCACCACTCGCGGCCGGCCGTGATCCGGCCGTCGAACCACGGTTCACCGGCCGGCCGGCGCACCGTCAGGTGCGGCGGGTCCGCGGCGATGGACCAGCCGGGCGCCGGGTCCTGCTCCAGGGCGCCCGCGTCGCGCACCCAGCCCTCCTCCGCCACCACCGGGTTGGCCACCGCGGCGGGCACCACCAGCACCGGCCGCCGGTCCGGCATCAGTTCCGGCCACGCGCCCCCGGCAATCCCCGCACTGACAACGATCTCCATGCAACGCCCCCTGCCCCGCCGACTGCTCCGGTACACGCTCCCCCTTGACGTCCTCCCGGCCCTATGGGGCCGGGATTCCTACCACGGTCGTCTGACCGTCTCGGTGGGTTCCTGCTTCAACGCGCTGCGCCGGAACGGGTCCGGTCTTACCTGCGCTCCGCGAGGCGTTTAGCCTGTCCGCCCGTCCGGCGGCCAGGATGTTGCGTGCGGCGTTCACATCGCGGTCGTGGACGGTCCCGCAGTCCCGGCAGGTCCACTCGCGGACCGTGAGGGGCTTGGGGCCGTCCTTGATGCCGCAGGCCGAGCAGACCTGAGAGGTGGGCTCGAACCGGCCGATCCTGCCGAAGTGGCGGCCGTGCCTGATGGCCTTGTACTCCAGCATGGCGACGAAGGCGGACCATCCGGCGTCGTGCACGGACTTGGCGAGACGGGTCCGGGCAAGCCCCCTGACCGCGAGGTCTTCGACATACACCGCTTGGGTATCGCGGATGATCGCCGTGGAGAGCTTGTGGTGCCAGTCCCTGCGCCTGTCCGCTACGCGGGCGTGCTGCCGGGCGACCTTCTTACGGGCCTTCGCCCGGTTGTTGCTGCCCTCGGCCTTACGGCTGAGGGCCTTCTGCATCCGCTTGAGCTTCTTCTCGGCGCGGCGCAGGAACTTCGGGCTGTCCACCTTGCGGCCGTCGGAGAGGACCGCGAAGTGGGTGAGGCCGAGGTCAATACCGGTCTCGGGCGTGGTCTCGGGAAGGATCGCGGGCTCGGTGTCCACGACGAAGGAGACCCAGTACCGGTCGGTGGCGTCCTTGGTGACCGTGACCGAGGTGGGTACGGCCGGCAGCGGCCGGGACCAGCGGATGGCGAGGTCTCCGACCTTGGCTATGTACAGCTTTCCGTTGTCGCGCAGGCAGAAGCCGTTCGCGGTGAGCCGGATGCTCTGCCTGCTGTCCCGCTTCGACTTGAAGCGGGGCGGTGCGACCTTCGCGCCCTTGCGCTGGCCGGTGACGCAGGAGAAGAAGTTCCGGTAGGCGGTGTGCAGGTCCCGCAGGGACTGCACCAGCACCACCGACGACACCTCGCCCAGCCACGCCCTCTCCTCGGTGCGCTTCGCGGAAGTGATGACCTGCTTCTGCAAGTCGGCGTCCTTGATGTACGGCAGCCCCGACGCGTGGGCTTCCCGACGTGCCCGAAGGCCGTCGTTGAAGACCACGCGGGCACACCCGAACGCCCTGGCCAGCGCCATGCGCTGACCGGGCTCGGGATACACACGGTAGTTGTACCTGAGCTGCACACGCACGACCATACCGCTTGGCCCATGACTGAACTGACGGAGTATCGACGAGGCCGGAGCGTGGCTTCGGCCATGCATGTGCATTCGGTCTTCGTAACGAAATACCAGCGCAAAGCCCTGGACGACGAGATGCTGACGGCCTGCGAGAAAACCACGCGGAAGGCCTGCCAGGACTTCGAAGCGGAACTGAAGGACTTCAACGGCGAGAAGGACCACGTGCACCTGCTGATCACCTACCTGCCGAAGATGTCCGTGTCCGGCCTGGTGAACAGCCTCAAGGGCGCGTCCGCCCGCAACCTTCGACGCGACTTCACCGGCCGCGTGAACCGGGCCGTCATGCACGGACACCTCTGGTCGCCGTCGTACTTCGCCGCATCCTGCGGAGGTGCCCCGCTGTCGATCGTCAAGCAGTACATCGAGCAGCAGCAACGGCCCGCATGACACGCTGCGGCCCGAGGGCGGTTCGCTCCACGCCTCACGGCGTACAGGCTATCCCGACCCTAAACGACCGGGCTTACGCCCGAAGCATCCTGGTCACCGGAACACCTCCATCATCCCCCATCTCCGGGGTCCGCCCCGCCCGACCGTGCGAACGCCCCGACGGTGGTCGAACGGTCGGGCGAAGGGATGGTGACGGAACGTCAAGCGGCGCCCCGGGCCAGCCGTCCCAGCGCCAGGCCCGCCAGCAGGGCCGCCGCGTCGCCCAGCACCGAGTCGTCGAACTCCGCCTGCGGTGCGTGGTTGTACGGCGCGGTGAGCGGGTCGCGGCCGGCCGGGGTGGCTCCGAGCATCAAGTAGGCGGAGGGCACCAGCTTGTCCAGCACGCCGAAGTCCTCCGAGCCCGCGATCGGGTGCGGCATCTCGCTGTAGCGGCCCTCGCCCAGGACATCGGTGACCACGCGCGCCGCGAAGGAGGCCTCGCCCGGATCGTTGACCGTCACCGGGTAGCCTTCGACGATCCGCGCCTGCACCGCGATGCCGTGCGCCTCGCCGATCCCGCGCACCAGGCGCAGGGCCTCCCGTCCGACCCTGGCGCGGGCCTCCTGCGAGAAGGAGCGGATCGTCGCGGCGAAGGCCGCGCTCTCCGGGATGACGTTGGCCATGCTGCCGGCGTGGAACGTGCCGACGGTGACGACCACCGGGTCGAAGGCGTCGAAGCGCCGGGTGACCATCGTCTGCAGGGCCGGCACGGCCTCGCACGCGGCCGGCAGCGGGTCGAGCGCCGTGTGCGGCATGGAGCCGTGGCCGCCGCGGCCGCGGAAGGTGGCCTCAAGGGTGTCGGAGGCGGCCATGATCGGGCCCGGGCGGGAGGTGACGTGGCCGGCGGGCAGCAGCGCCGAGGTGACGTGGAGCGCGTAGGCGGCGACGACGCGCTCGCCCGCCGCGTCCAGGACGCCCTCGTCGACCATCAGTCGGGCTCCGCCGTGGCCCTCCTCGCCGGGCTGGAACATGAGGACGACCGAACCGGCCAGCTCCTGCCGGCGCCCCGTCAGCAGCCGCGCCGCGCCGACCAGTGCGGCGACGTGCAGGTCGTGCCCGCAGGCGTGCATCGCCCCGGCCGTCTTCGACGCGTACGGCAGGCCGCTCGT
>NZ_JAFLNG010000766.1 GCF_017427025.1 Streptomyces sp. FH025 | reverse complement strand
CCCGTACGCTCCAGTACCATCGGCGGCATGCCAGCGCTCAACATCGAGTACACGGAGCACGAGCTCGCCGCGATCCGCGAGGCCGCCGCCGCGGACGGCAAGAGCGTGAAGGCGTACGTCCACGACCTGAGCGTGCGGGAGCAGCAGCGCCGGGTGTTCGTGGACCACGCGGTGGCGTTCTGGAAGTCGCACCAGGCGGAGTTCGACGCCGCGTTCCCGGAGGACGCCCCCGCCGCGTGAGCGCCGACGGCGGGTGGGGTGCGGGGATGCTGCTGCACGTCGACCTGCGCTGGCTGCTCGACGTGCAGGAGCTGGCCTCCCCGGAGGACCTCAGCGTGCGCGACTACTCGGCCCTGCAGGCCGCCGTCGCCCGGCACCGGGTGAACACCGCCCAACTCGGCCACGACGCCGACCCCGCCTGGTGTGCGGCCACCCTGATGCACACCATCGTGCTGCTGCGCCCGCTGCCGGTGCGCAACAACCTGTACGCCTGCGTGACGACGGCCGCGTACATGCACGCGGCCGGAGAGGGGATCGACCCGCCGTACGGGGCCCTGGTCGAGCTGGCCCGGGACATCGCCGAGGGCGAGGCCGACGTGTACGCGGCGGCCGACCGGATCCGCGCCTGGCGGATCTGAGGCCCTGCCGGTTCCGGGGTCGGCCGCCGCGTCGTGCTACGCCGTGGGCGTGGGCCGCAACTTGGCCGCGGCCAGTGTGCCCAGCCGGTCCAGCCCGACCACGAGCGCGGCCAGCACGACGAATTCGACGGTCAGCTGGGCGATCTGACCCCAGACGTAGCCGTAGCCCTTGGTGGTCGGGTCGAAGAAGAAGTACGGGTACGGCATCGGGTAGTTGTCGAACAGCGCGTTGCGGGTGAGCACGATCGCCGCGTAGCCGAGCGGGAAGGCCAGCCAGAGCGGTATGTCCTTCCAGGCCGACGCGTTGCGCGGCTTCAGCGTCAGCCAGTCGATGATCACCATGACCGGCGTCACGTAGTGCAGGAAGAAGGAGGACCAGTGCGCGAGCCGGTCCGGCCCGCTGAACAGCCCGGGCAGCGGGTTGGCGCCGTGCTCGAGCAGGATGTGCGAGACCAGCCCGGTTATCAGGATGTACAGCGTGGCGGCGCCGCGCAGCCGGGGCGCGGGCGCGTCCACCGTGCCGCGCTTGGTCATCCAGTACACCGCGCCGATGAAGTAGCCGAGCACGATCACGTTGCTCTGCACGGTGAAGTACACCAGTGGCGCGGTCCCGAGGGACAGGCCGAGGCCCGCCGAGAGCACGATGCCCATGCGCCACCACAGCGCGGGACGGGTCCGGACTGTCATGCGACCGCCAGTTCGTTTCAGCCGATACGGGAGGTATCGGACGGTTTGGGAGGGGAAGGTCGCACTCTACTCGTTGGTCCCGACCACATGGAACCTGCGCGCGAGAGCCCCGGCCGCCGCCCCGACCGCCGCTTCAACCGTCAGTCAGTCCGTTACTCCGCCCGCTACTCCGTCCGTCACTCCGTCCGGCACTTCAGCCGCCGTTCAGGCCGTCACTCCGTCCGTCACCTCGGCAGGACGAACCCCGACTCGTACGCCGCGATCACCGCCTGGGTGCGGTCCCGCGCCCCCAACTTGGCCAGCACGCTGCCGACATGGGTCTTCACCGTCTCCTGGCTGACCACCAGTTGCCGCGCGATCTCGCCGTTGTTGAGCCCGGCGGTCATCAGCCGCAGCACCTGCCCCTCCCGTTCGGTCAGCCGCCCGATCGGCCCGTGGTCCGCGGCGGCCGCCCGGCGGACGTCCGTGCCGTGCCGCAGCGCGAGTTCACGTACGGCCGCCGGGAACAGCAGCGAGTCCCCGCGCGCGACCAGCCGCAACGCCTGCACCATCTCCTCCGCCCGCGCCCGCTTCAGCAGGAATCCGGCCGCGCCCGCGCGCAGCGCGTCGTAGACGTGGTCGTCGTGCTCGAAGGTGGTGACCACCAGGATCCTCGGTGGCTCGGCCATGCCGCCGACCAGTTGCTCGGTGGCCCGGATCCCGTTGATGCCGGGCATCCGGACGTCCATCAACACCACGTCCGGGCGCAGTTCGCGCACCAGCGGGACGACCTCTGCGCCGTCGGAGGCCTCGCCGACCACGGTGAGGTCCGGCTCGGCGTCGATCACCACCCGCAGGCCCATCCGGACCAGCCGCTCGTCGTCCGCGATGACCACGCGGATGCCGTCCTGACCGCTGCCGGCCGCCTCCACGCCGTTCTTCCCCGTACTCATCGTCCCCTCTTCCCCGTGTTCATCGCGCAGTTCCTCCCACCGGCAGCCAGACGACCAGCCGCCACGTCGTCCCGTCCTCGCTCGGCCCCGCGCTGCTGCCGCCGCGCAGGGTCGTCACGCGTTCCCCGATCCCGCGCAGGCCGCGCCCGCCGCCGGGGCGGCTCGGGCGGGCGGGGCCGAGCGGGTTGGTCAGCTCGATCTCCAGCCGGCCCGCGTCCAGCGCGACCCGCAGCCCGGCCGGGGCGGGCCCGGCGTGCCGCAGCACGTTGGTCAAGCCCTCCTGCACGATCCGGTACGCCTCGCGGGAGACCTCGGCGGGCAGCGCGCCCAGGCCCGGGGCCAGTTCGGCGTCCACCGTCACGCCGGTGCGGGCGAGTTGGCGCAGCAGGTCGTCCAGCCCGGCGAGGGTCGGGCCGGCCGGTCCGGCGGTGGCGTCGGTGGCGGCGGCGTCGGTGGCGGCCTCCTCCTCGCGCAGCAGCCCGAGCACGGTGTCCAGTTCGGCGACGGCCGAGCGCGCGGTCTCCTCGATCGCCCGCAGCGCCTCGGCCGCGAAGTCCGGGTCGGTGCGCAGCACCCGGGCGGCCGCCGAGGCCTGGATGCCGACCGCGCTGAGCGCGTGTCCGACCGAGTCGTGCAGCTCGCGGGCCAGCCGGTTGCGCTGGGCGAGCACGGTGGCCCGGCGCTCGGCGGTGGCCAGCCGCTCCTCCGGGGTCGGGCCGAGCAGCGTGGGCGCCAGGCGGGCCAGCAGCGCGCCGCAGGCGGCGTTGGCGGCGAGGATCAGCAGCAGGACGGCGAGTCCCAGGGTGGGGCCGGTCAGTATCCAGCCGGGGAAACGATCTTCCCAGAACCGGATGAGGTCCTGGGCCCCGCTGAAGCCGAACAGCAGCACCACCGCGAACGGCGCCCCGGCCAGCGTCATCCCGGCGACGACCCCGCCGAAGAACACGTGCAGCACGAACCAGAGCGCGGTGCGCCACCGCGCCGCCCACCCACGGGCCGGCCCGGCGGCCAGTTCCTCCGGCCGGGCCACCGCGCACAGTGCGCGCGCCGCCGAGCCCTCCAGCCCCCGGACGGTCGGCACCAGCGCGGTGACGGCCGCCATCGGCAGCGAGACGAACAGCGAGAGGAACTGCATCTCCACCTGCCGGGCGTGCCCCTGGGCCGGGTTGAGCGCCCCGAGCATCACCACCGA
>NZ_JAFLNG010000765.1 GCF_017427025.1 Streptomyces sp. FH025 | reverse complement strand
TCCACCGCACCCCGTGCCGCACCCCGGTGCGGGTGGCACCCCTACGACCGATGAAGGACCAAGGTTCCGTGCCAGCACCTGTCATCCTCACCGGCCGCACCGTGCGGCTGGAGCCCCTCGCCGCGCACCATGCCGAGGCCATCGCCGAGGCCGGCGCCGAGGACCGTACGACCTACGCCTTCACCCCCGTCCCGCACGGTCTGGAAGCGGCCCGCGACTACGTCGCCCGGGCCCTCGCCGACCAGGCCGCGGGCCGGTCGGTGCCGTTCGCGACGGTGAACGTCGCCGACGGCCGGGTGGTGGGCTCCACCCGGTTCCTGGAACTCGACTACTGGCAGGGCCCGCTGGTGTGGCCGCCGGCGCCCGGGAAGCCGTTCGGCGACCCGGCCACCGCCGTGCCGGACGCCGCCGAGATCGGCAACACCTGGCTCTCGCCGCGCGCCCAGGGCACCGGCATCAACACCGAGGCCAAGCTGCTGATGCTGCGGCACGCCTTCGAGACCTGGGGCGTGCAGCGGATCTCGCTGCGCGCCGACGCCCGCAACCTGCGCTCGCGCGCCGCGATCGAGCGGCTCGGCGCGACCTCCGAGGGCGTCCGCCGGGCGCACTCGCGCGGGCTGGACGGCGTGGTGCGCTCGACGGCGTTCTACTCGATCCTGGACGACGAGTGGCCGGCCGTCCGGGACATCATCGAGCTGCGGATCGCCGCCGCCACCTCGCCGAGCGCCCCTGATCCGGCGATCAACCAGGAGTGCCTCAGACAAGGCGGCAGCGGCACCGGGCAGCTGATGATCACGGCCTGAGGGGCTGCCGTTCGCCGGTCGCGGCGGTCTTCAGGATCCAGGTGAGGACCGCCGCTCCGTGGGGGTCCTCAGGCGGTACCGGCCAACGGTCGTGACTCGTCTCGGCGACCGCCGAGACCGGCCGCCAGCCGCCACGGACCCGGACGACCGCCACCTCCCAGACCGGATGGCCGTCCTTCGGGCGGCAGATCCTGACCGAACCGTCGTGGGTGTGCACCGCCCAGCGGCCGTCCAGCGCGTCCGTGTGCCTCCCGGCCCGGATGCGCCGCCACTGCTCATCGGTCCATTCCACGTCGGGGACCGGGTGCGGGCGCGGGACCAGCATGTCCGCCCGGCCCCGGCCGCCGGTGACGCCGCCCGGTTCCGGGAACGCCCAGGCGGGCAGCGGCTCGCGGGCCGCCAGCCACGCGGCCGGGATGCCCGCGGTGCCCGTACGGGCCGCGACCACTCCCCCGGTGATCGCGGCGACGGTGTCCATGTCGCCGCCGGCCGCGATCGCCTCCCGGACGGCGGCCGGGTAGTCGGTGAGCCGACGGGCGGCGCACCACAGGGCGTACGGAACGGTGTCGACGGCGGAGGTCCGGCTGCCGTTGCCGAGCACCCTGGCGGCGACCAGCGGGTCCGGCTCGGCGAGCAGGCCGATCGCCTCGGTCAGACCGTCGTGGACGGCGCCGCGCGGGGTGAGCTCGGCGACCGCCGCCAGGAAGGTGTTCGGGGTCATGGTCCCGGTCCGCGCCCGGACCGCGTACGCGGCGGCCACCGCGACCGCGATCGCGCCGTCCACCGCCTGCGGGTGGGTGTGGGTGATGACGGCGGTGTCGGCGGCGGGCCGGACGGCGGCGGCCGGGTCCCGCGCGTACGCGGCCCCCAGCGGAGCGACCCGCATCGCGGCGCCGTTGCCGTACGAGCCCTGGCCGTCGAAGAGTTCGGCGGCCAGCGCCTTGGCGTCGCCGCCCTCGCGAACCAGTCGGAGCAGTCGGTTGGCGGCCGGGCCGTAGCCGCGGTCGAAGTCGTGGCGGAGGGCGAAGGCGTGGGTGAGGTCGAAGGTGTCGATCGCGCCGCGCTCGGTGTGGGCGGCGTACACCGAGCAGGCCATCTCGGTGTCGTCGGTCCACGGCCAGGGGCCGGGCGGTTCGGTGCGGGAGGCGTGGTGGGCCCGGGCGGTGTCCGGGACGAAGAACTGGGCGCCGAGGGCGTCGCCGACGGAGAGGCCGTTGAGCGCGTCGAGCGCGGGGCCGTTGGGTTCGGTCATCATGTGCCTCCCAGCACAGCGCGTGCCCGACGCTCCGTCAACACCATGGCGCGGACGCCCCCGACGAGGGATGTTTCGCATACCCCCGATCCGGGCGGGCAGCACCCGGGGTATGACCCGCGCGAACCCGCTCGACCCCGTCGTCCTGCTCGGCACCGACCAGCAGCACATCGTCACCCGCTCACAGCTGCGGCGACTCGGGGTGCCCTCCGGCACCATCGCGCACCGACTGCGCCCCGGCGGGCCCTGGCAGCAGGTGCTGCCCCGGGTGATCTGCCTGCAGAACGGAAGGCTGACGCACCATCAGAAACTGCGCGCCGCACTGGCGTACGCGGGGCCGAAGGGGCGGGAGCCGCGGTCCGGAGAGGTGCTGCTGACCGGGTTCGCGGTGCTGGCGGAGGCCGGGCTGCCGAGTGCCGGGCACCCGGCCGACCTCGCCGAGGTGGACGTCCTGATCCCGGCGGGGCGCCGGGTCGGCGACCGGGAGTTCGTCCGGGTCCACCGGTCGGGCGGGGCGATGCCGGGCGGCTTCGAACGGGACGACGGACTGTGGAGCACGACGGTCGCCCGGGCGCTGGCGGACCTCGCGCCCCGGGAGACCGGGCAGCGCCGCTTCCGGGCGCTGTGCGCCGAGGCCGTGCAGCGGCGGCGCTGCGAACTCGGCGAGCTGCTCGACCAGTTGCTGGCCCGGCCGGGCGCGCTGGCGCTGCCGCAGGTGGCCCGGGTGGTGGAGGACCTGACCGCCGGGGTGCGCTCGGTGGTGGAGGCCGAGACCCGCGAACTGCTCGCCCACGCGGGCCTGCCCGAGCCGCTGTGGAACCCGGTGCTCTTCCTGGACGGCCGCTTCCTCGCCGTACCGGACGCCTACTGGCCGCACGCCTGCGTGGCCCTGGAGATCGACTCCCGCGCCTGGCACCTGCGCCCGGCCGACCACGAACGCGGCCTGACCCGCGCCAACCGCCTCACCGCCGCCGGCCTCCCGGTGGTCCGCGCCACCCCCGTCCAGCTCCGCCGCGACCCGGCCCCCGTCCTCCACGAGCTGACCGCCCTGGTCACCACCGGCCCCCACGGCCCGCACGACCGCATCAGCTGGCGCCGGGCAAGGTGACGGCCGGTGGCGGGCCGGAACCGACTCAGCAGCGCGGGTCGATCTCCTGGAAGGTGGCGTAGTGGTCGGCGGACCAGTACTGCTCGCCGGAGGTGCCGGTGACGACCCGGCGGGTGCCGCGGTCGTTGGAGCCGGGGGTGACCACGGTGAACTCGTGGTAGTAGCCGTCGGCCTTCTTGGGGAGGCGGCTCTCGCGGTTCTCGAAGACGATGCCGTCGCGGTTGTACGGGTAGGGGCCGCCCTTGGCGATCAGGCCGAGGGTGTCCTGGGCCTGGCTGGGGAGCTTGCTGCG
>NZ_JAFLNG010000764.1 GCF_017427025.1 Streptomyces sp. FH025 | reverse complement strand
GCCGAGCCGGGTGACGACCCCCCAGATCGCCCGTTGCCCCCAGGTGGCCGGTCCGGTCCCGGATCGTGCGGAGTCCAGTCTGATGGTCTGCTCGTTGACCGTGGTCATCGTGTTCCAGCCTTCCCTTCGGTTGCCTCGTCCGGTGCCTGTCCAAGTCGAGCCGGGTGGAGCCGAGTCGTGTCGGCGCACGGGTGCGAGCCCGTCCGCCACGGACGGCCGTGGCGGACGGGCTCGAATCCGATCCGCAGGTCGGTCACTCCTCTCCGGCGGCGAAGAGCGCCGCGTGGCTGCGGCCGGAGCGCGGGTCGGTGTCGCACAGGACGATCCGCCGGTAGGACCGCTGCCACTCCTGCCAGTGGTCGGCCAACTCCAGCCAGAGGCTGGTGCAGTAGCTGCCCGGGGCCACCCGGTGCACCGTCGCGGCGGACTCCGGGACGTCCTCGGTGACCCAGGGGCCGAGCACCAGCAGCGTGCCGTCCTCCCCGGTCCCTCCGTTCTCCCCGGTCCCTCCGTTCTCCCCGTTCTCCCCGTTCTCCCCGGCCTCCGCGCCGAGCGCGGCCGCCGCCGACCCGGCCGAGTGCGCCCGGACGAACCGCAGCCCGGCCCCGTCGGAGGCGCCGAGGACCAGCGCCGCCGCCGAGTCGACCAGCGGGGTCTCCTGGACCAACGGGAAGGCCGTCGGCAGGGTGGTCTGCTCCAGCACCGCCAGCACCACCTCGGCGGCCCGCCCCGAGCGGTGGTACGCCGAGGCGATCCGCAGCGCGGTGAAGGGCGCGGCCAGGCCCTGCTGGCCGATCGCGAAGTTGGTCGCCCGGCCGCCGAGGCGGGAGGTGAGGTGCGGCGCGACGGCGGTGAACGGCAGCACGTCCGGCAGGGCGTGGGTGACGATCACCAGCTCCGGCCGGCTGCCGCCGACGCCGTCGTCGGCGGCGAGCAGGTCGGCGAGGTCGCGGTGGTAGACGTGCGAGCCGCGGCCCAGCAGCTCCTCGTCCGGTTTCTCCCCGAAGGGGGTCAGCAGGTCGCGGTAGTAGTCGAGCGGGACCGGGGCGTCGCCCGAGGCCCGGCCCTGCGGCGAGCGCACCGCGGTGGCGGCCCGGACGGCGAGTCCGCTCATGACAGCCCCTCCTCTCGGCGGAGTGCGAACTCGACGTAGTCGGCGAAGGTCCGCATGGTCCGCAGGTGGTCGATGTCGAGCTCCTCCGGGTCGACGGTGATCCCGGTCGCCTCCTCGACGATCATCAGCAGCCCCAGGGCGGAGAGGGAGGAGAGCTGGAGTTCGTCGAAGAGCGCGGTCTCCTCGGTGAGTCCGCTGATCGGCCGCTCCAGGACCTCGCTGAGCGCCTTCTCGATGGTGAGCAGGACTTCCTGACGGTCCATCAATCATCACCGGCCGCACGGTGGGTGATCACCATGGCGCCGAAGGTGGCGCCCAGGCCGGCCGAGACCAGCAGGTAGTGCGCGCCGTCGACCAGGCGGCCCGCCTCGCGCAGGGTGGTGTAGTTGACGAAGACGTCCGAGGCGAAGGTGTGGCTGTACACCGGGACGTTGTCCAGGAACACCTTCTCCGGGTCGATCCCGATCTCCTTGACCGTCTGCCGCCAGGCCAGCTTGTTGACGTTGTGCGGGATCACCAGGTCGACCTCGTCCAGCGTCAACCCGGCTTCTGCCACGGCCTGGTGGATCACCTCGGCGATCCGGCCGGCGTACTGCTCGCCGTACTCGGTGCTCTGCTCCGGAGTCAGCTCCAGCCACTGCGCGTACTCGCCGAGGGTCCGGGTGACGAAGGAGCGGACCACGTCGCCGTCGCCGTCCAGGGTGACCAGGCAGGAGGCCGCGGCGTCCGCCATGATCGCCGTGTTGGGGATCAGCTGGACGCTCGGCGAGTACGCCTGCTCGCCGGTGACCATCAGGGCGTACGCGCCCTCGCCGCCCTCGGCGCGCAGGAGTTCGCCGAGGATCTCGATCGCGCCGAGGCTGCTGACGCAGGCCTGGTGGCTGAGGCCGAAGGCCTCGGTGCCGGTGAGCCCGAGGTCGTCCCGGACCAGCTGGGCGACGTCCACGTCGGCGGGCGCGACGGCCTGGGTGACGTGGGCGTAGGCCAGGTAGTCCACCCGGCCGCCCTCGGGGAGGGCGGCCAGGGCGGCGCGGGCGGCCGGCCGGAGCAGGTCGACCAGCCCGAGCCCGGGATCGAACCGGAGCCGGTCGAGGCCGTAGAACTTGCGGAACACCCCGAGATCGGCGCGGCGCAGGCCGAGCCGCTCGCCGAGCTCCTCGATCCGCACGCTGCGCTCGGGCGCGTACGACTCGATCCGCTCCAGGGTGACGCGCCGTTCGGCGTGCGGTTCCCCGAGCTGAGGTCTCATCACGCGGCGATCTCGGCGCGGATCAGCCACAGCCGGTTGGCCCCGCGGCGGTTGCGCGGCTGCACGTCGTACGGCCAGCGGCCCTCGCCGGCGCCGGGCTGGCCGGGCTCGCGCAGGTCCACGGTCTTCCAGAGGTTCGCCGCGAGGAACTGCTCCGGCTCGTCGCTGCCGAAGATCCACGGGGTGCCGTCGGCGGCGAGGGTGTCCAGGAAGGGCTTGGAGAACGGGCTGCGCAGCAGCGCGCGGCCGAGGATGTCGAAGGCCAGCTGGCTGCCCGGGGCGGAGGCCGAGGCGAGCAGCCGGAGCAGGCCGGCCGCCTGCTCCTCGGTGAGGAAGAAGGTCAGCGCCTCCGCGACCCACAGGGTGGGGCGGGTGCGGTCGAAACCGGCCGCCTCCAGGGCGGGCAGCCAGTCCTGGGTGAGGTCGGCGGAGACCTCGCGCCGGTCGGTGCGCGGCTCGGCGCCGAGGGCGTCGAGGCGGCGGGCCTTCTCGGCGATCAGCGGGCCGTGGTCGACCTCGTAGAGCTCGACGCCGTCGGGCCAGTCGAGCCGGAAGGCACGGGTGTCCATGCCGGCGGCGATCAGGACGACCTGCTGGATGTCGCTGCTACCGAGGACGGTCGCGATCGCGTCGTCGAGGTACTTGGTCCGGATCGAGATGAACGGCAGCAGGCCGCCGCCGGCGTAGCGGTCGATCAGCTCGAAGCCCTTGGGGGCGGCGAGGTCGCGGGCCAGCGGGTCGACGAACAGCGCGTCCTCGCGCTCCGACTCCTGGGCGCGGGCGGCGGCCATCCACTGGGCCGTGTAGGAGACAGCGTGCATGGGGGGATCCCTCCTCGGGCTCAGGCGAAGAACGCCTTCTGGATGGTGGCCAGCGACTGGAAGTCGTCGATGTCGATGTTGTCGAAGTCGATCTCGATGCCGGCCGCGTCCTCGATCGTGTAGACCAGCTCGACGAAGGCGAGCGAGTCGACCAGGCGGCTCTCGATGATGTTGACGTCGAGGGCGAGTTCGGTGCGGCCGGGGTGACGGCCGAGGATCCAGTCGCGGACCTTGTCGATACCGGCGGAGCTCATGGCGGTTCCCTTCCGGGGCG
>NZ_JAFLNG010000763.1 GCF_017427025.1 Streptomyces sp. FH025 | reverse complement strand
CCGGCCTCCCTGCGCAGCTCGCCGGGGCCGACCACGGCGTGCGCGTGCCCGGTGACCTCGCCGAGCGCGAGCACCATCCGCCCCCGCGCGTCCCGGGGCTGCACGGCCAGCCCGGGCACCCGCGACGGCACCGCGCCCTCCGCGACCGGCACGATCAGCACATCGCCCTGGCGGTACATCAGTCCTCCCTCGCCGTACGGCCGGAGCCCGGCGGACGCCGGGATCCGGGGCTCCGCCGTGCCGCACGCGGTCACGCTCCGGAGCCATGACCGGAACGTAGACCAGGGGTCTGACAACGCGCCCGGGCCGCCACCCGACCACCGGATTGTCAGTCCCGACTGGTAGACAGTTGTTCGGCCCAGACCCCCAGAGGAGCAGCGCAATGACCGTCAACGTCCACATCGAGCAGTTCCACGGTCTCCCCGTCTTCGACTTCGTCCAGGCCCTGGAGGAGGCCGAGGAGAAGGGCGACGCCGGTGCCGCCCGGCTGCCAGAGGCGGCCTCGGTCGCCTGGAAGGTCGGCCTGGAGTACGAGTCCGAGAAGACGTTCGTCGAGCGCTGGCAGCAGTTCCTCGACACCGTGGACACCGAGCGGGTGTCCGCCGTGGTGATCGGCCAGTGGTCCCCGGAGGAGCCGGACGGCTTCCGCGAGCCGATGGAGGCGATCGTCGCCGCCGCCGACCGGCTTCCCGCCCTGCGCGCGCTGTTCGTCGGTGACATCACCTTCGAGGAGTGCGAGATCTCCTGGATCCAGCAGTGCGACATCACGCCGCTGTTGACGGCCTTCCCGCAGCTGGCCGAGCTGGTGGTGCGCGGCGCCTCCGAGGGCTGGGACGGCGACGGCGACGGCCTGGCCCTGAAGCCGCTGCGGCACGAGGCGCTCAGGGCGCTGCGCTTCGAGGCCGGCGGCCTGCCCGGCTCGGTCGTGCGGTCGGTGGCCGGCTGCGACTTCCCGGCGCTGGAGCGGCTGGAGCTCTGGCTGGGCGTGGACAACTACGGCGGCGACGCCACGATGGACGACCTCACGCCCTTCCTGGACGGCACGCGCTTCCCCGCGCTGCGCCACCTCGGCCTGCAGAACAGCGAGTTCGAGGACGACATCGCGGCCGCCGTGGCGCACGCGCCGGTGGTCGCCCGGCTGGAGTCGCTCAACCTCTCCATGGGCGTGCTGACCGACCAGGGCGCCACCGCGCTGCTGGAGGGCCAGCCGCTCACCCACCTGCGCTCCCTCGACCTGCACCACCACTTCCTCACCGAGGAGATGCAGCAGCGCCTGCGCCAGGCCCTGCCCGGGGTCGAACTCGACCTCTCCGAGCCCGGCAAGCCCGACGACGAGTGGCGCTACGTCGCCGTCGCCGAGTAGGCGTCAGCAGCACCCGAGTCCGACCACCCGACCGACCCACCAGGATCCGACATGGCCGTCTCCCGGCACATCGAGCGCTTCCACGAGCTGCCGATCCACGAGTTCATCCCCGACGACACCCGGCCGAGGCCCGCGGCCGGGGACGTCGCGTGGCGCCTCAGCCTTGGGTACCGCGCCGAGTACGACTTCGGGCAGCTCTGGCAGTCCTTCCTCGAGGCCGTCGACCCGACCGGGGTCCGCGCCCTGGTGATCGGCTCCTGGTGGCGGAACGCCCCCGACTCCGTGCACACCGTGGTCGAGGCCCTCACGGCCGAGGCCGGGCGCCTGTCCGCGCTGGAGGCGGTGTTCCTCGCCGAGGTGACGTACGACGAGTGCGAGATCTCCTGGCTGGAGATGGGCGACGTCACCCCGCTGCTGACCGCCTTCCCCGGGCTGAGGTCGCTGACCGTGCGCGGCGGAACGGACCTGCATCTGGAGCCGGTGCGGCACGACCGGCTGACCACCCTGCGCCTGGAGTCCGGCGGCCTGCCGGCCACCGTGGTGCGCGCGGTGGCCGGCTCCGAACTGCCCGCGTTGGAGCGGCTGGAGCTGTGGCTCGGCACGGACGAGTACGGCGGCGACACCTCACCGGACGACCTCGCGCCCTTCCTGGACGCCACGCGCCTGCCACGGCTGCGCCACCTCGGCCTGGCCAACAGCGACCTCCAGGACGAGATCGCCGCCGCCCTGGCGCACGCGCCGGTGGTCGCCCGGCTGGAGTCGCTCGACCTCTCCATGGGCGTGCTCTCCGACGAGGGCGCGGCCGCCCTGCTGGAGGGCCAGCCGCTCACCCACCTGCGCTCCCTCGACCTGCACCACCACTACCTCACCGAGGAGATGCAGCAGCGCCTGCGCCAGGCCCTGCCCGGAGTCGAACTCGACCTCTCCGAGGCCGAGGGCGATGACGAGGACGACGAGGACGACCGCTACGTCGCGGTCGGCGAGTAGGCGGGTGCCACGACGATGACGCCCCAGCTGACCGTCCTCGGCAACCCCGGTCACCGGCGGGTGACGCTGTTCGCCGCCGCCGCTCGCGCCGCCGGACTGCCCGAGCCCGCCGTCCTGCCCTGGCTGGACGTGCTGCGCGGCGGGTACCGACTGCCCGAGGGCACCCTGCTGCGGATCGAGTCACCCGGCGAGGAGCCGGAGGTCGACCGGCTGCTGCGCGGCCCGGCGCTCGGCCCCGACTACGCGCCGACCCGGGTCGAGGGCACAGCCGCCTGGTACGCCGGGGTGACGGCCGCCCTGCGCGAACTGGCCGCGCGACCGGGCGTGCGGCTGCTCGGCGATCCGGAGGAGATCGCCGTGATGTTCGACAAGCGCCGGGCGCACGCGCTGCTCGGCGGGGCCGGGGTCCCCGTGCCCAGAGCGCTCGGCGTTGCGGTCGGCGGCTGGGAGCAGCTGCGCGAGCGCCTCGCCGAGGCCGGTCTGCGCCGGGTGTTCGTCAAGCCCGCGCACGGCTCCTCCGCCTCCGGGGTGACGGCGCTGGAGTTCGGGCCGCGCGGGCAGGTGCTGGCCACCACCTCGGTCGAGCTGGCCGACGGGCGGTTGCACAACTCACTGCGGGTGCGCCGCTACCGCACCGAGCGGGAGGTCGCCGCGATCGTCGACCGGCTGGCGCCGGACGGCCTGCACGTCGAGGAGTGGATCCCGAAGGCCTCGCAGGCCGGCCGCTCGGCGGACGTGCGCGTCGTGGTGGTCGAGGGCCGGGCCACCCACGCGGTGGTGCGCACCAGCACCCAGCCGATGACCAATCTGCACCTGGGCGGTGCCCGCGGCAGCCTGGACCTCGCCAGGGAGGCGGCCGGTGCGGCCTGGCCGGCCCTGCTGGAGACGGCCGAGCGCGCAGCGGCCTGCTTCCCCGGCTCGCCGATGGTCGGGGTCGACGTCCTGCCCACGGCGGCCTGGCGGCGCTCCCTGGTCGGCGAGGTGAACGCCTTCGGCGACCTGCTCCCCAACCTCACCGGTCTGCCCGGCGGCCCCGCCGAGGGCCTCGACACCTACGGCGCCCAGCTCGCCGCGCTCATCCGGCGCGCGGGCCGCGCCACCGGCCCGACGC
>NZ_JAFLNG010000762.1 GCF_017427025.1 Streptomyces sp. FH025 | reverse complement strand
GCGGGCGGCGTGGCGCGGGCGGCGCTTCTCCAGGACGACCGTCGGGACCGCCCTCGGATCGCCCGTGACGGTGAGGGTGGCGGTGGGCCGGGAACGGCGACGGCGCACGGCGTCGCCGGCCGAGATCAGGACCGGCAGCAGGGTCAGGGCCAGGGCGATCCAGGCCCAGGTGCGCATCGCGACGTGGTCGTAGCCGGTGTGGAAGGAGGCGGCGATGGCGCAGCCGAACACCAGCGTCCAGAACAGGTGGTAGCGGAAGGTGCCGAGTCGGTCGGCGCTGGCCGAGCGGCCCTTGGGTGTCACCACGAAGCGGTTGCGGCGGCGGACCAGCGCCTGTAGCAGCGAGGCGGCGTAGACCGGGCCGCAGAGTGCCGACATCACCATGCCCGCGACCCCGGAGGAACCGGCCGGCTCGTGCGGGCTCACGTTGTGCTTGCGGTTCCAGGTGTAGAGCAGGAGTTGGAGCGCGGCGGCGTCGCTGTAGAGCATCATCCAGATCTCCGAGGAGACGTGGACGCCGGAGGCGCCGAAGCCCAGGTAGAGCACGCTGGACACGCCGCCGAGCAGCCAGGCGAGCGCCGCCATCGGGTAGAAGCCCACCATCAGCGAGTAGTTGAGCATCCGGCCGGGGGACAGCCGCCAGATCACCCGCCAGTACTGGGTGAGCAGGGTCTCGTACGTGCCTCGGCTCCACCGCAGTTGCTGGGAGAAGAAGTCGGTCCAGGAGGACGGGCCTTCACCCACCGCGAGCACGTCCGGGGTGTACACGGACTTCCAGCGTTCTCCGGTCTCCGGGTTTCGGCTCCGGTGGAACTCCAAGCCGGTCGCCATGTCCTCCGTGATGGAGTCGTACAACCCGCCGATCGACTGGAGTGCGCGGATTCTGACGGCGTTGTTGGTGCCGACGAACATCGGTGCGCCGTAACGGTTTCCGGCACGTTGGATGAGGGCGTGGAAGAGGTACTGCTGACTCTCGGAGAATTTGGTGACGGCCGAGCCCGAGCTGCGGTAGTTCCCGTACACCTGCGGACCGACCACGAATGCGACGTCCGGATCGCGGAAGTAGCCGAGCATCCGCTCGCAGAAGTCGGGCAGCGGCACGTGGTCGGTGTCGACGGACACCCAGAAGTCGTAGTCGTCGCCGTGCGCCTCGAGCCAGGCGTTGTAGTTGCCGTGCTTGGTCCGGGCGCGGAACCGCCCCTTCGGCCGGTTCCAGTGCGGACGGCCGGCGCGGGTGAAGTGGTGCACGCCCAGCTCGGCGCAGAGGGCCCGCATTGCAGGATCGTTTCCCTCGTCCAACAGCCATACGTCGTACGGTCCTTCGTGCCGGACGGCGCGGGCCGCGACCAGCGTTCCCCGGACCATCTCCGGCGGCTCCTTCCCCGGCACGCAGGTGGTGAGGAAGGCGACCCGTGTGCCCGGCTGTGGTGTCACGGGTATCGGGTCGCGGGCGGCCAGGGTCGCGTGGGTGTTGGAGACCACGTTGACCAGCCGGAACACCTCGACCACCGCGATGATCCCGACCATCACCTTGTCGCCGAGCAGCACCAGGGTGTTGGTCTCGTCGAGGCGCTCCGGCCAGTGCTCGGGCAGCAGCAGCCACACCAGCAGCACCGCTTCCACCAGCGGGGCGGCCGTCATCAGCAGCGCGGCCCGGATCCGGTGCGGCTCGTGGCGCAGCAGGCTGCGGTACTGGACGCGGTAGGGGGTGGGTTCCGTCGCTGTCGCTGCACCTGCCGCCGCACCCGCCGCTGGTCCTGCCGCTGTTCCTGTGTCCGGTCCTGCGTCCGGTCCTGTGATCGTGGGCGCCCAGTCGCTCGGTTCGGGCCGGTAGACGCCGCCGCCGAGCTCCCGGTCCTCGTCCGGATCGACCGCCGGGCCGGCGAGGCGGCTGAAGTGGCCGTAGTCGTAAGGGGCTTCAGGTATCGGTATGGCGGCCAGGTCGGCCTCGTCCAATCGCCCGACGCCGCGGCCGCGCCCGTGGCGGGCCGTCGTTCCGACGTCCCTACGGTGGGCGTCCTGTCGTTGGACGCTCCCCGGCCGGACGTCCCTTCGTCGCGAGGACGGTACGGTCATGGCTGCTCCCCCCGGAGTATTGCGCCGTGCTTCGCTCGGCGGTGCCTCGCCTCGCTCCGAAGCCGTCCGGGCAGAACGCGGCCCGGTGAACTGCGGTCCTTCCCGCAGTTTCCGGGCTGTCCGACACATGGAGTGTGTGCGACCGGTTCAGTTGTGGGCCTGCGCGGCGGCTTCGAATGCGGGATCCCGGTGCACAATCCAGCTTCCCCTCCGGGGTGCGCGAGATCCTTGGCTTCCTCAACTCTCCCGGAGCGTAACGGTGATCGCAACCGTTCGGGGAAATGATCACCGCGCAAGCGTGAAGATGCTACGGTTCCCGGCCACACCGGTCGGCGGTGGTGCTAATGCGGGGAATTCGGCACGGGGTGGGGGTGGTGATGCCGCCCCCTGCTGTGCGAACGGCCGGACCGTTCCGGGAAGTTGCTCCTCGGGGTGGTCCGGCCGTCGGTGTCGGCGCCGGATTCGGTTCGCTCGGGCTCTCCCGGTCCTCCCGGTTCTCCCGGTCCTCTCGGTTCTGTTCGTTCTCCGGGCTTCGCCGGTTCCTTTGGTCCCGTCGGTTCTGTCAGTCCTGTTGGTCCCGTTGGGCCGTCGGCTCGGTCCGTTTCGTCAGAGCGGGGGCAGCAGGGGGGCGCCGGTGGCCGCCCGTACCTCGGTGAAGCTCACTCCCGGTGCCGTCTCCACCAGCCGCAGACCCTCCGGGGTCACGTCGACCACGGCCAGATCGGTGACGATCCGGTCCACAACTCCCCTTCCGGTGGCGGGTAGTGAGAGCTCGCCGACGATCTTCGGGGAGCCGTCCCTGGCGGTGTGCTCCATCACGACGATCAGCCGGCGGGCGCCGTGCACCAGGTCCATCGCACCGCCCATGCCCTTGACCATCTTGCCGGGGATCATCCAGTTCGCGAGGTCCCCGGCGGCCGACACCTGCATCGCGCCGAGCACCGAGACGTCGATCCGGCCGGCCCGGATCATGCCGAAGGAGAAGGCGGAGTCGAAGTACGAGGCGCCGGGGGCGACCGTCACCGTCTCCTTGCCCGCGTTGATCAGATCGGCGTGCTCATCGCCCTCCACCGGGTACGGGCCCACGCCGAGGATGCCGTTCTCCGAGTGCAGCACCACCTGGACGCCGGGCGGGAGGTGATTGGGTATCAGGGTCGGCAGGCCGATGCCCAGGTTCACGTACTGCCCGTCGCGCAACTCCCGGGCGGCCCGGGCGGCCAGGGCGTTGCGCGGGTCGAGGAGGGTGGCCGGGCGTTCGGCGGCTGGCTCGACGGTCTGCTCGGCGGCGGCCTCTCCGGCGGCTTGTTCGACGGCCTGTGCGGTGGGCTGTCCGGCGGTCCGTTCCGCGGTCTGCTCGGTGGTGGTCGGGGTGGGCATCGGTTCAGG
>NZ_JAFLNG010000761.1 GCF_017427025.1 Streptomyces sp. FH025 | reverse complement strand
GAACCCCCGGCCCGCCGACCGCGAGGCACCGCGGGAGGCCGCTCAGCGGGCGGCGTGGGCGCCGCCGCGGGGGGCCTTGAGCACCGGTGCCAGTGCGCCGTCGCGCAGGCGTGCCACCAGGGGGACGGCGATGCCGCCGAGGACGCGGCTGGTCAGGTAGGCGACGGGCACGGCGAGCAGGGCCGCGCCGAGCACGTCGTGGGGGTAGTGGTCGCCGAGGTAGACACGGGTGAACCCCTCGAACACCGCGAAGCCCACGGCGATCAGCGACAGGCGCCGGTCCAGCAGCCACAGGGCGGCCACGGTGGCGAAGGCCGTGGTGGAGTGGCCGCTGGGGAAGGCGTAGTCGCTCGGCGCGGCGCAGGAGTCGACGAAGTAGGCGTGCGGCAGCGAGTAGCAGGGCCGCGCCTCGGCGACCAGCTTCTTCACGACCTCGGCGACGCCGAAGGCGAGGACGACGGCCACCGGCGCCGCCAGGGCGAGGGTCATGGCCGGGGTGTCACGGCGACGAGCCCTCCACCAGCCCATCAGCATGAGCACCGCGAACACCGCGAGCCCCGCGTTGGTCCACAGGGCGAGCGGGGAGTTGAGCCACTTCGTGTCGCGGGCGAAGTCCGTGACGGTGGTGAAGAGCGAGCCGTCGATGCCGGAGCCGTCGAAGGCGAGCTGGATCGCGGAGTTGGTCATCGGTGGGATCTTTCGGGGTCGAGCCCCGCCGGCAGGCCGACTGCTCCGACCGAATACCGCCACGGCGACGAGTGAACATCCACGTTTCCCGCAGAAGTTCTGCGTCACTGTAGACGATGAACGAGAGGGAACCAATTCATGAACAACAGGGGTGACCGGCGGCCGTCTTGACCCGCTTCGCCGGGCTTCGGCGGACACCCGTCACAGCAGGAGGCCGCGCCAGCGATCGGCCGACTCGATCATGTCCTGGATGACCCGCTCCAGGAACGCGCCGGCTTTGACCATCCGCCGCCCCGCAGGACTGTCGGGCCCGAGGGCCTCCACGACCGCCGCCGCGGCCTCCGCCGTGTCGAGCGTCTGCTGCGCGCCGATCACGATCGAGTGGTACCAGGCCTCGTCATCGACCACGTAGACGTCGCGGCGCCGCTGCGGATCGCGCTCGCGGCGGATGTACCCACCCTGGACCAGCTGGTTCACGGCCACGGAGACGGAGGCCGGGCTGACCCGCAGCCTGCGGGCCAGCTCGGCCGCGGTGCGCCTGCCCTCCTCGGACAGCAGCAGGTCGATGTGCACGCGCGCCGTCATTCTCGGCATCCCCGACCTGACCGCCGCCGCGACGATCTCCTGCGCCATCGCGTCGACCGCCGGCCCGGCCGCGCGCCGGGACGCCGGCATGCCGCGGCGCGCTCTGCGCGATGTCTCCTGGTGCGCCTGCTGGGGCCGGTAGTCGGCGGCGCCGCCGTTGCGTGCGACCTCCCGGCTGATCGTCGAGGTCGGCCTCCCGAGCCGCCTGGCGATCTCGGCATAGGAGAGCCGGTCGGTGAGCCCGGCCGCGATGCGCTGGCGCTCCTGCTGGGTCAAGCGTCCTCCTGGCATTCCGCCAGTATTGCCTTCGGCGACATTCATTGCAACGAATCGTTGCGTTCGAGCGCAGCGTCGTTGCATCAATTTCCCAGTGCTGACCTGGGAATGCACGATTCCTACGATTGACTCCGAAATGAATGCAACGTAGCTTTCGAAACATCCCGAAGGCACATCACCGCGAGACGAGGAACAGTCATGGGCGAATCCCCGCACGCCGTCACGTCGCTTCCGACGGCCCGTCAGGCCGGCTGTCCCTTCGACCCGCCGGCGGAACTGATCGAGGCCCGCCGGCACGGCCCCATCAGCGGCTTCACCCACCCCGGCGGAAAGCCCGGCTGGTTGATCACCGGGTACGACCTGGTCAGGTCCGTCCTGGCGGACCCGCGCTTCAGCTCGCGCAAGGAACTGATGAACGTGGTCGACTTCGAGCTGCCCCCCGCGCCGCCCGGCGAGTTCCTGCTCATGGACGAGCCGCAGCACGGGCGTTACCGCAAGCCGCTGGTGGGCAAGTTCACCGCCCGGCGGATGCGGCTGCTCACCGAGCGCATCGAGCAGATCACCACCGACTGCCTGGACGCCATGGAGCAGGCCGGGCCGCCGGCGGACCTGGTGACCGCGTTCGCCAAGCCCGTGCCCGCCATCATCATCTGCGAGCTGCTGGGAGTCCCGTACGAGGAGCGGGGCTCCTTCCAGGCGCAGATCGAGACGTTCCTCAACGGGGAGACGGGCGAGGAGGAGCTGATGGCGGCCTACACGGCGACGCAGCAGTACCTCGCACACCTGGTGGCCGCCAAGCGCGCCCACCCCACCGACGACCTGCTCAGCGACCTCACCAACAGCGACCTGACCGCCGAGGAGTTGCAGGGGATCGCACTGATCCTGCTCTCGGCGGGGTTCGACACCACCGCGAACACACTGGCACTGGGCACCTTCGCCCTGTTGCAGAACCCCACGCAACTCGCGGCGCTGCGCGCCGATCCAGCGCTCACCGACCGGGCCGTGGAGGAGCTGCTGCGGTACCTGAGCGTCGCCAAGTCCTTCATGCGGACGGCACTGGAGGACGTCGAGTTGGGAGGCCGGACCATCGAGGCCGGCACGACGGTCGTGCTCTCGTACAACACCGCCAACCGCGACCCCGAGCGCTTCACCGATCCCCACGTGCTCGACCTCCGGCGGCAGGACGGCGGCCATCTCGCCTTCGGCCACGGTGTCCACCAGTGCCTGGGCCAGCAGTTGGCCCGCATCGAGCTGCGGGTCGCGCTGCCCGCCCTGCTGAACCGCTTCCCCACGTTGCGCCTGGCCGTACCGGCCGCGGAGGTCGACCTGCGCCCGGAGATCGCGGACATCCACGGGGTGAAGAGCCTCCCGGTCGCCTGGGACGCGTGACCGCGAGCCGGCCCGGTCGCCCGCGGTGGGTGGGCGAGGCCACCACCCGCTAGGCTGACGCCCCATCAGGAGGGCGGTCAGAACATGGCTGAGGCAGGTCCGACGTACACCGCGATGGTGCTGGACGGGCTGGCGCTGGACCGGGGCCGGACGGCGCTGCGCTTCGGCGACGAGGCGCTCACCGCCCAGGACTGCCTGGACGCGGTGTACCGGATGGCCCGCGCGCTGGAGCGGGCGGGCCTGGGCCGTGGCGACGGGGTCACCGTGCTCTCCGGGAACCGCCCCGAGGCGCTGCTGGTCCGGCTGGCCGCGAACCTGCTGGGCTGCCGGGTGGCGATGCCGTTCCCGGACGGCCCGGTGGAGGAGCTGGTGGCGCTGGCCGCGTTCGTCGAGACGACGGCGCTGGTGTTCGACCCGCGCCGCTGTTCCGCAGCGGCCGGGCCGATCGCGCGGGCGCTCCCGTCCGCCGGGCTCTTCTCCCTCGGGCCGTCGACGCTCGGCGCGGACCTGCTGGAGCTCGCCGAGG
>NZ_JAFLNG010000760.1 GCF_017427025.1 Streptomyces sp. FH025 | reverse complement strand
CCTCGACGAAGTCCAGCACCGAGACGGAGTCGACCGCGCCGTCCACGGTGACCAGCAGGCCCGGCTCACCGTTGACCAGCACCGGCCGGGCACCCACACCCTCGCCCAGCTTGCGGAGCAGGCCGAGGAGGAAACGGGCGACGTTCCCGGCGCCGGTGACCGGCCGCAGCGTGGCGGTGACCACGCCGCCGCCGTCGCTCCAGGTGGTGACGTCGGGGGCGAGCAGGGCGAGCACCCGGTTGAGGTCGCCGCCGACGCAGGCCGCGAGGAACTCCTCGGTGGCCCGGCGGCGCAGCTCCGGCGGGGCGTCGTAGCGGGGGCGGCGGGCACGCACGTGTGCCCGGGCGCGGCTGCCGACCTGTCGGCAGGAGGCCTCGGTGCGGTCCAGGGCCTCGGCGATCTCCCGGTAGGAGAAGTCGAAGGCCTCCTTGAGGACGAACACCGCCCGCTCCAGCGGGGACAGGCTCTCCAGCACCACCAGCAGGGCGAGCGAGACGGTCTCGGCCCGCTCGACGCCCTCGGTCGCGTCCGGTTCGGCGACCAGCGGCTCGGGCAGCCAGGGGCCGACGTAGGACTCTCGGCGGACGGCGGCGGAGTCCAGCCGGTTGAGGGCGAGGTTGGTGACCGTACGGGCCAGGTAGCCGCCGGGGGCGGCGACCGGGTCGGTGACCCGGCTCCAGCGCAGCCAGGTGTCCTGGACGAGGTCCTCGGCGTCGGCGACGCTGCCGAGCATCCGGTAGGCGATGCCGAAGACCAGTCGGCGGTGCTGCTCGAAGTCGGCCAGCCGGGCGTCGGAGGAGTCGGTCACCCTCGGGACGCTACCGCACGGCACGCGGCCGGCTTCAGCCGTGGAAGGCGTCGTAGGCGGGGGCGAGCAGGGTGGCGAGGTCGCGGCCGTGCACGGTGATGCCGGAGCGGCCGAGGCGGCGCAGCGAGGGTTCGTCCTGGTCCTCCTGCGGCGGGTCCGCCCGTGGCGGGTCGGGCCGCAGGGTGAAGTCGCCGCGCCAGTAGGCGGCGACGTTGACCACCGGGGCCTTGGGCTGCTCGGCCACGTGTCCTCCTCGGTCGGGTGGCTGCGCGGTCACGCGTCCTCCTCGGCTACGGCGTCCTCACGGGTGAGGGCGACCAGTTCGCGCAGCGCCCCGGCCGACAGGTCGGTGAGCCAGTGCTCCCCCTCGCCCACCACGGTTTCGGCCAAGGTCCGCTTGGCGGCGAGGAGTTCGTCGATCCGTTCCTCGATGGTGCCGACGCAGACCAGTCGGCGGACCTGGACGTCGCGGTTCTGGCCGATCCGGAAGGCGCGGTCGGTGGCCTGCTCCTCGACCGCCGGGTTCCACCAACGGTCCAGGTGGATCACCTGGTTGGCGGCGGTCAGGTTGAGGCCGGTGCCGCCGGCCCGCAGCGAGAGCAGGAACACCCTTGGCCCGTCCGGGGATTGGAAGCGCCGGACCAGCTCCTCGCGGCGGGCGCGCGGCACGCGGCCGTGCAGGTGGAGCACCTCCTCGCCGAGCCGGCGCTCCAGGTACGGGCGGAGCATCGTGCCGAACTCGGCGTACTGGGTGAAGACCAGCGTCCGGTCGCCCTCGGCCAGCGCCTCCTCCAGCAGCTCGGCCAGCCGGGCCACCTTGCCCGAGCGTTCGCCCAACGGCGAGCCGTCGTGCAGCAGTTGGGCCGGGTGGTTGCACACCTGCTTGAGCTTGCCGATCGCGGCCAGCACCGTGCCGCGCCGCTCCACGCCCCGGATGCCCTCGACCCGCCGCAGCAGGTCGGCGACCACGGCCTGGTAGAGGCCGGCCTGCTCGGCGGTGAGGTTGCACCAGACGGTCATCTCCTGCTTGGCGGGCAGTTCGGCCGCCACCGCCGGGTCGGACTTGAGCCGGCGCAGCACGAACGGGGCGGTGCGGCGCCGGAGTTCGGCGGTGCGTTCGGGGCTGCGGTGCAGTTCGACCGGGATCGCGTAGCGCTCCTTGAAGCGCTCGGCCGGGCCGAGCAGGCCGGGGTTGGCGAAGTCGAGCACGGCGTGCAGCTCGGAGAGCCGGTTCTCCACCGGGGTGCCGGTCAGGGCGATCCGGTGCCGGGTGACGGGCAGTGCGCGGATCGCCCGGGACTGCGCGGTGCCGGCGTTCTTGATGTGCTGCGCCTCGTCGGCGACCACCCGGCGCCAGCGGATCGCCCGCAGCGCGGCGAGGTCGCGCTGAACCAGCCCGTAGGTGGTGATGACCAGGTCCACGCCGCGCACGGCTTCGGCGAGCCGCTCCGCGTCGAGGCGGCCGGAGCCGTGGTGGACGTACCGCCGCAGGCCGGGGGCGAAGCGCTCGGCCTCGCGCTGCCAGTTGCCGACCAGGGACATCGGGCAGACCAGCAGGGTGGGGCCGTCGGCGCCGTCGGCCTGCTCGGCGGCCAGCAGGGCGAGGGTCTGGACGGTCTTGCCGAGGCCCATGTCGTCGGCGAGGACGGCGCCGAGGCCGAGCCCGGACATCGTCCGCAGCCAGGCCAGTCCGCGCTCCTGGTACGGGCGCAGCTCGGCGCGAAAGTCGGGCGGCAGGGTCGGTGCGGGGGCGGCTTCGGCGCGCCCGGCGAGCAGTTCGCCCAGCGGGCCGTCGGCGCGGACGGAGGTGACCGGCAGCCCGGCGACCGTCGCCTCGGGGTCGAGGGCGAGCCGCAGCAGGTCGGCGGCGGCCAGCACGCCGTCGCGGCGGTCGGTGAGGAAGGCGAGCGCGGCGGCGATCTGCTCCGGGTCGGCCTCCAGCCAGGCGCCCCGGACCCGGACCAACCCCTGTTTGGCGGCGGCGAGTTCGGCCAGTTCCTGCTCGGTGAGCGGGGTCCCGTCCGGGCCGAGCGCGGCCTGCCAGCGGAAGGCGATCACGGTGTCCCGGTCGATCTGGCTGCCGACCGCGAGCGAGCCGGGTGCGGGCGGGGTGGTGGCCCTCAGGGCGAGTCCGAGCCGGGGGCGGCGGCGCCACCAGGCTGGCAGCAGCACGCCGAAGCCGCCCTCGGCGAGGGCGGGTGCGGCGGTGCGCAGGAAGTCGAGCGCGCCGGCCCGGTCGAGCGGCAGGGCAGACGGGCGGGAGCGGTGGCGCAGCCCGTCCAGGGCGGGCCAGCGGTGGGCGGCTCGGGCGAGTTCGGCGACCAGCGCACCGGCCGGGTCGGCGGCCTTGCGGGCGAGGGTCGCGTACGCGGCGCCGCCTTCGTGCAGGTCGGCGGCGCGGACCAGCAGGGAGGGTTCGTCGACGGCCTGGAGCAGGAACTCCAGCCGCCAGGCGTCGTCGGAGGGGCGCCCCTCGGGGTCGTCCTGGTCGGGGCCGAGAGGTTCGAGCAGGCGGAAGCAGAGCCGCAGCGCGGGTTCGGCGGGCTCAACGGCCGCGTACCAGGCGGCGATCCGGCGGCGCAGTTCGGCGAAGTCCTCGGGCGGGACATCGCCGAGCTCGCCGGAGGGGGTGGCGAGGGCGTGCAGCCACTGGTCGGCGGT
>NZ_JAFLNG010000076.1 GCF_017427025.1 Streptomyces sp. FH025 | reverse complement strand
ACCTCGACCTCCACGCCGTCGGCGCGGCGGACGCCGTAGCCGCCCTCCCAGCGGGCCAGCCGCAGGGTGTCGGTGAGGCCGGGGCCGCGGCCGGGGGACTGCGGCCAGACCGCGAGGTCGGCCCAGGGGCGGCCGAGGACGGCGGCCGCGGGGTGCTGGAAGAGCGCCTCGGCGTCCGGGTTCCAGGCCAGGACGCGGCCGTCCTCGTCGAGTTGGACGACGGCGACGTGCACCGGCCCGGAACTGCTGGGCAGGTCGCTGCCGGGGGTGGCGGGGACGGCGTAGCGGGTGCCGAGGACGTGCGTGGGCAGGGCGAGGCGGAACCAGACGGTCTTGCGGCCGGCCGCGTACTCGACGCCCCAGCGTTCGGCGAGGGCGGAGCACATCAGCAGGCCGCGGCCGCCCTCGCCGTCGGGGTCGGCGTAGCGGTCGGAGGCGGAGGCGGGCCCGTCGCCGAGGGAGGGCAGGCCGCGTTCGGGGTGGTGGTCGGTGACCTCGATCCGGACGGTCTCCTCCTCGCGCAGGCAGCAGACCTCGGCGGCGGTGCCGGCGTGCACGACGGCGTTGGTGACCAGCTCGCTGACCAGCACGACGGCGTCGTCGACGACCTCGGGCAGGCCCCAGCCGAGCAGCGCGTCCCGGACGAAGCCCCGGGCGGCGGCCGCGGACCGGCCGTCGGGGTCGAAGGTGGCGGCTGCGCGCGCGGTGACCACGTTGCCACTTCTCCTCTGCTGCTCTGGCCCTGACTGTCCGGGGTTCGGCGCCGAGCTCCCCGTGCGCGCCGTCGGTGAGGGCGGTGCTGGGTCGGGTCGTGGCCCGGTGCAGCGCTCCACCCTACTTTCCGCTTGGTTCCCCGTGGGGGTGGGGCCGCGAAACAGGCACCAGAGGGTGATTCTGCCCACCTGTTTCGGACGGTGCGGCACCAACCGAGCGCAACCGGCCGTATACCCGGCGTCGGTACTGCCAGACTGGGGGGTCCGCGACGGCCGGTGGGAGCAGTACGGTCGTGTGGGTGCCGGTGCGCCGCGCGGGCCGCCGGTGCGCAGCCCAGCCGGGCCGGTGCCCTGGTGCGTGCCGTACGGGCACGGTGGTCACCGGACAGTTCGCACGATGTGGGAGGGGCCCGTTGAGTTCGGCCATCAAGGACGCAACCGGTACGACGCCGACCGCTCCGCGCGGTGCGCGGTCCGGGACCGCGCAGCGGAGCGCGCCCGGCCGGCGGGCGGGCCACAACCGCGGTGCGGAGCCGGCCGAGCTGCGCAAGCTGCTGGCCGCGCTGACCGCGATGCGCGACGGCAACTTCCGTCGTCGGCTGACGGTTCCCGGTGACGGGCCGCTGGCGGAGATCGCCGCGGTCTTCAACGAGGTCGCCGAGCGCAACCAGCACCTGACCGGTGAACTGGCGCGGGTGCGGCGGGCGGTGGGCCGCGAGGGGCGGCTGAACGAGCGGCTGGAGACCGGCGCCGGCGAGGGCGCCTGGATGGCGGCCGTCGACAACTGCAACGCGCTGATCGACGACCTGGCCCGCCCGATGGCCGAGGTGGGCCGGGTGCTGACCTCGATCGCCGAGGGTGACCTGGAGCAGAAGATGGAGCTGCGCTCGCTGCACAGCAACGGGGTGAGCCACCCGCTGCGCGGCGAGTACCTGAAGATCGGCCGGACGGTCAACGGACTGGTGGACCAGCTCGGCGAGTTCACCGACGAGGTGACCAGGGTGGCCCGCGAGGTCGGGACCGAGGGCAAGCTCGGCGGTCAGGCCAAGGTCCGCAGCGTGTCCGGAAGTTGGAAGGACCTCGCGGACTCGGTCAACACCATGGCGGGCCGGCTGACCGCGCAGGTGCGCAACATCGCCCAGGTGACCACGGCGGTGGCCAAGGGCGACCTGTCCCGCAAGGTCACGGTGGACGTGGCCGGCGAGATGCTGGAGCTGAAGAACACCGTCAACACGATGGTGGACCAGCTGAACGGCTTCGCCGCGCAGGTCACCACCGTGGCGAGGGACGTCGGTACGGAGGGGCGGCTGGGCGGTCAGGCCCAGGTGCCGGCCGTGGCCGGGGTCTGGAAGGACCTGACCGACAACGTCAACCTGATGGCCAACAACCTGACCGGCCAGGTGCGCAACATCGCCCAGGTGACCACGGCGGTGGCGCGCGGGGACCTCTCGCAGAAGATCGAGGTGGACGCGCGCGGCGAGATGCTGGAGCTGAAGAACACCATCAACACGATGGTCGACCAGCTCTCCGGCTTCGCCGAGCAGGTGACCCGGGTGGCCCGTCAGGTGGGCACCGAGGGGCGGCTCGGCGGCCAGGCGCAGGTGCCCTGGGCGGCCGGGGTGTGGCGGGACCTGACCGACAACGTCAACTTCATGGCGAACAACCTCACCGATCAGGTGCGCAACATCGCCCAGGTGACGACTGCGGTCGCCAAGGGCGATCTGTCGCAGAAGATCCAGGTGGACGCGCGCGGGGAGATCCTGGAGCTGAAGAACACCATCAACACGATGGTGGACCAGCTCTCGGCCTTCGCGGACGAGGTCACCAGGGTGGCCCGGGACGTCGGCACCGAGGGCATCCTCGGCGGTCAGGCGAGCGTGCCCGGGGTGTCCGGCACCTGGAAGGACCTGACCAACTCCGTCAACCTGATGGCCAACAACCTGACCAGCCAGGTCCGCAACATCGCCGAGGTGACCACGGCGGTGGCGCGCGGCGACGTCTCGAAGAAGATCACCGTCGACGCCCGGGGCGAGATCCTGGAGCTGGTGACCACCGTCAACACCATGGTGGACCAGCTGTCCGCCTTCGCCGACGAGGTCACCCGGGTCGCCCGCGAGGTGGGCACCGAGGGGATCCTGGGCGGCCAGGCCCGGGTGCGCGGGGTGTCCGGCATCTGGAAGGACCTGACCGACAACGTCAACTTCATGGCGTCGAACCTGACCGGGCAGGTCCGCAACATCGCCGAGGTCGCCTCCGCGGTGGCCCGCGGCGACCTCTCCAAGAAGATCACCATCGAGGCGCAGGGCGAGATCGCGACGCTCGCCGGGACGCTCAACACCATGGTCGACCAGCTGTCCGCGTTCGCGGTGGAGGTGACCAGGGTGGCCCGCGAGGTCGGCACCGACGGGACGCTGGGCGGCCAGGCCGGTGTGCCGGGCGTGGCCGGGATCTGGAAGGACCTGACCGACAACGTCAACCTGATGGCCAACAACCTCACCGGTCAGGTCCGCAACATCGCGTTGGTGATCACGGCGGTCGCCCGGGGCGACCTCTCGCAGAAGATCGACGTCGACGCGCGCGGCGAGTTCCTCCAGCTCAAGACCAGCATCAACACCATGGTCGACCAGCTGTCCGCCTTCGCCGACGAGGTCACCCGGGTCGCCCGCGAGGTGGGCACCGACGGACGGCTCGGCGGCCAGGCCCGGGTGCCCGGAGTGGACGGAACCTGGCAGGACCTCACCGAGTCGGTGAACGAGCTGGCCAACAACCTCACCCGGCAGGTGCGCGCGATCGCCCAGGTCGCCACCGCCGTGACCAGGGGAGACCTGAGCCTGCGGATCGACGTGGACGCCGCAGGGGAGCTCGACGAGCTCAAGGACAACATCAACCAGATGATCGCCAACCTGCGCGAGACCACCCGCACCAACCAGGAGCAGGACTGGCTCAAGACCAACCTGGCCCGGATCTCCGGCCTGCTCCAGGGCCGCCGGGACCTGGAGGCGGTCGCCTCGCTGATCATGACCGAGCTGACCCCGGTCGTCTCCGCCCAGCACGGCGCCTTCTTCCTGGCCCAGCCGGCCGGCCGCACCGCCGAACTGATCACCGAGGACGACGACGAGAACGACACAGTGCTGCGCCTGATCGGCAGCTACGGCTACCAGCGGCGGGCGATGCCGACCACCTTCCGGCCCGGTGAGTCGCTGATCGGCCAGGCGGCGGTGGAGAAGCGGGCGATCATCGTCAAGGAGGCCCCGCCCGGGTACCTCAAGATCGCCTCCGGGCTGGGCGAGGCCTCGCCGGCCCACATCGTGGTGCTGCCGGTGCAGTTCGAGGGCCGGCTGCTGGGCGTGATCGAGCTGGCCACCTTCAGCTCCTTCACCACCGTCGCGCTGGACTTCCTCAACCAGATCGCCGACCTGATCGGCGTCACCGTCAACACCATCAGCGTCAACACCAAGACCGAGGGCCTGCTGCTGGAGTCCCAGCGGCTCACCGCCGAACTCTCGATGCGGTCGGCCGAGTTGGAGGCACGCCAGGAAGAACTGGAGCGCACCAACGAGGAGTTGCAGGAGAAGGCTGAGCAACTCGCCCAGCAGAACCGCGACATCGAGATCAAGAACAGCGAGATCGAGGAGGCCCGGCAGGTCCTGGAGGAGCGCGCCGAACAGCTCGCCCTGGCCTCGCGCTACAAGAGCGAGTTCCTCGCCAACATGTCGCACGAGCTGCGCACCCCGCTCAACTCGCTGCTGATCCTGGCCAAGCTGCTCTCCGACAACAACGAGGGCAACCTCTCGCCCAAGCAGGTCGAGTTCGCCGACACCATCCACGGGGCCGGCTCCGACCTGCTCCAGCTGATCAACGACATCCTGGACCTGTCCAAGGTCGAGGCCGGCAAGATGGACGTCCGCCCGGCCCGGATCGCCCTGGTCCAGCTGGTCGACTACGTCGAGGCGACCTTCCAGCCGGTCGCCCTGGACAAGAACCTGGCCTTCGCGGTGCGGGTCTCGCCCGCCCTGCCGGTCACCCTGCACACCGACGAGCAGCGGCTCCAGCAGGTGCTGCGCAACCTGATCTCCAACGCGGTCAAGTTCACCGACGCCGGCGGCGTCGACTTCTCGATCCGCCCGGCCGGGCAGGAGGTTCCGCAGCACGTGCGCGAGCGGCTGCTGGAGTCCGGCTCGATCCAGGGCCCGGACGACGAGCTGATCGCCTTCACCGTCTCCGACACCGGCATCGGCATCCCCGGCAACAAGCTGCGGGAGATCTTCGAGGCCTTCAAGCAGGCCGACGGCACCACCAGCCGCAAGTACGGCGGCACCGGTCTCGGGCTGTCCATCAGCCGCGAGATCGCCCGGCTGCTCGGCGGCGAGATCCACGCCGAGAGCGAGCTGGGCAGGGGCTCGACCTTCACGCTGTACCTGCCGCTGCGCACCGAGGCCCCGGATGCGGCCGACCGGTCGGCCGAGCGCCCGGGCATCCCGAACGGGGCCGCGCCGCGCGCTTCGGTCGGGGTGACCCCGGTGGGCCTGCCGGTGCCGGTCGGCGAGAACCCGGCCGACCACTGGGCCCAGGAGGTCCGGGAGCTGGCCGAGGAGCGCCGTCGCGGGGCGATGGAGCGCCGCCGCAACGCCGCTCTGGAGAGCGCCGCCGCGTCCCGGGCGGTGGAGCCCCAGCAGCAGCCCCGGCCGGGCGGCGGCCGGCGCTTCGACGGCCAGCAGGTGCTGATCGTGGACGACGACGTGCGCAACGTGTTCGCCCTGACCAGCGTGCTGGAGCAGCACGGCCTGACCGTCCTGTACGCGGAGAACGGCCGCGAGGGCATCGAGATGCTGGAGCAGCACGAGAACGTGGCGCTGGTCCTGATGGACATCATGATGCCGGAGATGGACGGCTACGCGACCACCGAGGCGATCCGCCGGATGCCCCAGTTCGCCGGCCTGCCGATCATCGCGCTGACCGCCAAGGCGATGAAGGGCGACCGGGAGAAGTCGCTGGAGGCGGGCGCCACCGACCACATCACCAAGCCGGTGGAGACCGACCACCTGCTGTCGGTGATGCACGAATGGTTGAACGACGGCCGCGCGTGAATGTACCGGTGGGCGTGAACTCGGCGGTTCGTCCCGGGGTTCGCGCCTGCCGGTCGGTCGGTTTGCTGGCGGTCGGGCCCGGGAACCCGGTAGGGTCACCGATCGTTGCGAACAGTGACCGGACGGCGACACGCTGCTGAGCGTGCGCCGGAGCACGGACTGCGCGCCGCTCCGGATCGGGTCACGACGGAGCGATGTGCCGGGCGAGGGGGTGCGGCTAGCATGACCGGGGTAGCGGTGGGCAGTACGCGGGTGCCTTCACCGGGCGGCAGGCAGGCGACAGGAGGGCGAGCCCCGATGCAGAAGGCCAAGATCCTCCTGGTCGACGACCGGCCGGAGAACCTCCTGGCACTGGAGGCGATCCTCTCCGCCCTGGACCAGACGCTGGTGCGCGCCGCCTCCGGCGAGGAGGCGCTCAAGGCGCTGCTGACCGACGACTTCGCGGTGATCCTGCTGGACGTCCAGATGCCCGGGATGGACGGCTTCGAGACCGCCGCCCACATCAAGCGCCGCGAGCGCACCCGGGACATCCCGATCATCTTCCTGACGGCGATCAACCACGGCCCGCACCACACCTTCCGCGGCTACGCGGCCGGCGCGGTGGACTACATCTCCAAGCCCTTCGACCCGTGGGTGCTGCGCGCCAAGGTCTCCGTCTTCGTCGACCTGTACGTGAAGAACTGCCAGCTGAAGGAGCAGGCCGCGCTGCTGCGGCTGCAACTGGAGGAGGGCGGTGGCGAGCCGGCCCTCGGCGGGGCGCTGCTGGGCGAGCTGTCCGCCCGGCTGGCGTCGGTCGAGGAGCAGGCGGAGGCGCTGGGCAAGCAGCTGGACGGGGTCGAGGACGCCGGGGTGGCCGCCACCGCGGCCCACCTGGAGCGCAAGCTGGCCGGTCTGCGCCGGGCCCTGGACGCGATGCGCCCGGGCAGCGCCTGACGGCCGTGCTCGGCCGTCCCCGGACGTTCACCCGTCCGGGTGGTTTCGTGGCGCGGCCGGGTGAAGCCGGGTCAGCGTGACGGTGTGTCTGCGACACGTCCGGGCGCCCGGGCTCGAGCACATGTGCACAGGTGGTCCGCACCGGTAGGCTGCTGACCCATGGCCACTCGTACGCCCGGAAACGCAGCACGTAAGTCGAGTCCGGGACCGTCCAAGAAGGCCGCGGCGAAGGCCCCGGGCAAGCCGCCCGCGAAGAAGGCGGCGGCCCGCAGGGCTCCCGCGAAGAAGACGGCGGCCAAGTCCGCCGCGCCGCCACCGCCGCCGCGGTCCAGGTCGGTGCTGATGGGCGCGCTGAACGCCCTCGCGAGCCCGATCGCCGCGATCTTCCGCGGCTTCGGCGACGGCGCCAAGAACCTCCACCCGGACCACCGCAAGGACGGGCTGGGCCTGCTGCTGTTCGCGCTCGCGCTGGTGGTCGCCGCCGGCACCTGGTTCAGCCCGCAGGGCTGGCTGGGCACCACGGCCACCGCCGTGGTGTCCGGGCTGTTCGGGCGGCTGGACGTGCTGGTGCCGTTCCTGCTGGCCGGGATGGCGATCCGGCTGTGGCGCCACCCGGAGCTGCCGGAGGCCAACGGCCGGATCGTGATCGGGCTGAGCGCGCTGCTGGTCGGCGTCCTCGGCCTGGTCCACATCGGCTGCGGCGCGCCCATGATGGGCAGCGGCGCCTCCCGGATAAGGGCGGCCGGCGGGATCATCGGCTGGGCCGCGTCCACCCCGATGATGGCCGCCGCCGGACCGGCGCTGGCCGTTCCGCTGCTCCTGCTGCTGGCCTTCTTCGGCCTGCTGGTGGTCACCGCCACCCCGGTCAACCGCATCCCCGAGCGGGTGCGGGGGGTCGGCATACGGCTCGGCGTGGTCGAGCCCGGGCCCGAGGACGAGCTGTACGGGGGGCGCACGCCGGAGCGCGAGCTGTCCACCGACCCGCCGGAGGACGCCGACCCGGACGCGCTGCCCTTCACCGTGGACAACGAGGCCGACGACCCCGGCGACGAGGTGGCCGCCCGCCGGCGCCGCCGTCGGCGCAAGCAGGCCGTCGACGACGAGGAGCAGCCGGAGGCCGTGCGGGTCTCGCTCGACAAGGACCAGCTGGACCCGTACGCCACCCGCGACCTCGCCGCCGGCGCGGCCGCCGACCTGGACGGCGCGCTGGTCTACGGCGTGCCCGCCTCCTCCGCGGTGGCGGACATGATGCACCAGGTCAAGGACCTCACCGCCCCGCCGGAGGAGCCCGCCGTCCCGGCCGCCCGCAACGGCGGCCCGGCGGCGCCCGCCGAGCACGGCCCGGCGCCGGTGCGGATGGAGCAGCTCCAGCTCGGCGAGGGCATCACCTACTCGCTGCCCTCGCTCGACCTGCTGGAGCGCGGCGGCCCGGCCAAGGCCCGCAGCGCCCTCAACGACGAGGTGGTGGCCCAGCTCACCAGCACCTTCGCCGAGTTCAAGGTGGACGCCAAGGTCACCGGCTTCACCCGCGGCCCGACGGTCACCCGCTACGAGGTCGAGCTCGGCCCGGCCGTCAAGGTGGAGCGGATCACCGCCCTCGCCAAGAACATCGCGTACGCGGTGGCCAGCCCGGACGTGCGGATCATCAGCCCGATCCCGGGCAAGTCCGCGGTCGGCATCGAGATCCCCAACCGGGACCGCGAGATGGTCAACCTCGGCGACCTGCTGCGCTCGCGCACGGCCGCCGAGGACACCCACCCGATGGTCGTCGGCATGGGCAAGGACGTCGAGGGCCACACCGTGATGGCCAACCTCGCCAAGATGCCGCACATCCTGGTGGCCGGTGCGACCGGCGCGGGCAAGTCGTCCTGCATCAACTGCCTGATCACCTCGATCCTCGCCCGGGCCACCCCGGACGAGGTGCGGATGGTGCTGGTCGACCCCAAGCGGGTCGAGCTGACCGCGTACGAGGGCATCCCGCACCTGATCACGCCGATCATCACCAACCCCAAGAAGGCCGCCGAGGCCCTCCAGTGGGTGGTGCGCGAGATGGACATGCGCTACGACGACCTCGCGGCGTACGGCTTCCGGCACGTGGACGACTTCAACGCGGCGGTGAAGGCCGGCAAGGTCACCCCGCCGCTGGGCAGCGAGCGGGAGCTGAGGCCGTACCCGTACCTGCTGGTGATCGTCGACGAGCTGGCCGACCTGATGATGGTCGCGCCGCGCGACGTCGAGGACTCGGTCGTCCGGATCACCCAGCTGGCCCGCGCGGCCGGCATCCACCTGGTGCTCGCCACCCAGCGGCCCTCGGTGGACGTGGTCACCGGTCTGATCAAGGCCAACGTGCCGTCCCGGCTGGCCTTCGCGACCTCCGCGATGGCCGACTCCCGGGTCATCCTGGACCAGCCCGGCGCGGAGAAGCTGATCGGCAAGGGCGACGCGCTCTTCCTGCCGATGGGCGCGAGCAAGCCGATCCGCATGCAGGGCGCGTTCGTCACCGAGGCGGAGATCGCCAAGGTGGTGCAGCACTGCAAGGACCAGCTGAGCGCCGTCTACCGGGACGACGTGATGGCCGGGGCCGGGCCGAAGAAGGAGATCGACGAGGAGATCGGCGACGACCTGGACCTGCTGATCCAGGCGGCCGAACTGGTGGTCTCCACCCAGTTCGGCTCGACCTCGATGCTCCAGCGCAAGCTCCGGGTCGGCTTCGCCAAGGCGGGCCGGCTGATGGACCTGATGGAGTCGCGCGGGATCGTCGGCCCGAGCGAGGGCTCCAAGGCCCGCGACGTCCTGGTGAAGCCGGACGAGCTGGACGGTGTGCTGGTGACGCTGCGCGGCTGAGATTCGGCCCCGTAGGGCTGACGGAGCGTGTCCTCCCGGGGCGTTCACTCGTTCGGTGGAGGGTAGGCGCCTTGCGGGGAACCGAACATCCGTGCACCGCGTCACAGGCCGGAAAGCGCACTCCGGGTTCCCCCGCGCCTCCCCGCTGACGACCGGTCAGCGGGGTGTCGGTCCCCGGTCGGAGCGGGCGCGCGCATTCGGCCCGTTCCGCTTGAGAAACGATCCGTCCCCGCCCCTAGACTGTTCTCCAGCAGGTGGCCATCCGCTCGAAAGGCGTGCCCCGTGACCATCGGCAAGTCCTCCGACCGCGAGAACGCCCCGTCGTCCGTCGAGCCGACCGACGACACGGTGCAGGCGGCCGATGCCCCGAGCATCGGCCGGGTGCTGTCCGCCGCCCGGATCGAGGCGGGACTCACGGTGGACCAGGTGAGTACCGCCACCCGCGTGCGGGTGCCGATCGTCCATGCCATCGAGGAGGACGACTTCGACCGCTCCGGCGGCGACTTCTACGCCCGTGGGAACATCCGCCTGATCGCCCGCGTGGTCGGCGTGGACGGCGAGGCGCTGATCGCCCGGTACGACGCCGAACACGGCGGCCCGCCCGCCTCCAAGCAGCCGGCCGGCCAGCTGATCGACAGCGGCCCGATCAGGGTGCCCGGGCGCGGTCGGCCGAACTGGGCGGCGGCCATGGTCGCCGCGATCGTCGCGGTGGTCGCGCTGATCGGCTTCAACCTGATGAGCGGCAAGAGCGGCCACGGCACCAGCGGCTCCGCCAGCGCGCCGCTGCCCAGCGGCTCCGGCACCGGCTCCGTCGCCCCGGTCACGCCGACCGTCCAGCCGCCGGCCCCCGCGCCGAGCGCGGCGGCGATCGCCGCCGTCCCGGCCGACAAGGTCACCGTGAAGCTGGTCGCCCAGGGCACCAGCTGGGTCTCCGCGATGGACGGCAACGGCAAGTCGCTGTTCCAGAACAACATCAGCGACGGCCAGGACCAGACCTTCACCGACCCCAAGCAGATCAAGTTGGTGCTCGGCAACGGCGGGGCCGTGCACGCGTACGTCAACGGCAAGGACCTCGGCCTCCTGGGCAAGGACGGCCAGGTGGTGCACGTCACGTACACCCCCGGAGACCCGCAGGCGGGCTGACCGGACGGGCCCGCGGGCACCGGCGAAGATCGGCTAATCCGAGGCGCGCGGCCTCCGGGGCGAACGGCACCGGAAGCCGCGCGTTAATCTTGGGCCTATGCCTGAACGCCGTACTGTCGCCCTTGTCACGCTCGGATGCGCCCGCAACGAGGTGGACTCCGAGGAACTCGCCGGGCGACTGGAAGCCGACGGCTGGTTGCTCGTCGACGACGCCGCCGAGGCGGACGTCGCCGTCGTCAACACCTGCGGCTTCGTCGAGGCCGCCAAGAAGGACTCCGTGGACGCCCTGCTGGAGGCCAACGACCTCAAGGGGCACGGCCGCACCCAGGCCGTCGTCGCGGTCGGCTGCATGGCCGAGCGGTACGGCAAGGAGCTCGCCGACGCGCTGCCCGAGGCGGACGGAGTCCTCGGCTTCGACGACTACGCGGACATCTCCGACCGCCTCCAGACCATCCTCTCCGGCGGCCACCACGCCCCGCACATCCCGCGCGACCGCCGCAAGCTGCTGCCGATCAGCCCGGCCGAGCGGCAGTCCGCCGCCGAGGCCGTCGCGCTGCCCGGCCACGGCGCCGAGGCCGCCGCCGAGCCGATCGCCGACCTGCCCGAGGGCCTCGCCCCGGCCTCCGGCCCGCGCACCCTGCGCAAGCGGCTGGACGACAGCCCGGTCGCCTCGGTCAAGCTCGCCTCCGGCTGCGACCGCCGCTGCTCCTTCTGCGCCATCCCGGCCTTCCGCGGCTCCTTCATCTCCCGCCGCCCCTCCGACGTGCTGCAGGAGGCCCAGTGGCTGGCCGGGCAGGGCGTCCGCGAGATCGTCCTGGTCAGCGAGAACAACACCTCGTACGGCAAGGACCTCGGCGACATCCGGCTGCTGGAGACGCTGCTCGGCGAGATCTCCGCGATCGAGGGCGTCGAGCGGGTGCGGGTCTCCTACCTGCAGCCGGCCGAGATGCGCCCGGGCCTGATCGACGCGATGACCGGGACCACCGACGTGGTGCCCTACTTCGACCTGTCCTTCCAGCACTCGGCGCCCGCCGTGCTGCGCCGGATGCGCCGCTTCGGCTCCACCGACCAGTTCCTGGAGCTGCTGGGGACCATCCGCGGCAAGGCCCCGCAGGCCGGCGCCCGGTCCAACTTCATCGTCGGCTTCCCCGGCGAGACCGAGGAGGACTTCGCCGAACTGGAGCGCTTCGTCACGCACGCCGGTCTGGACGCGATCGGGGTCTTCGGCTACTCCGACGAGGACGGCACCGAGGCCGCGACCTACGAGGACAAGCTGCCCGAGGACGTCGTCGCCGACCGGCTGAGCCGGCTGAGCCGCCTGGCCGAGGAGATGACCGCCCAGCGGGCCGAGCAGCGGATCGGCAGCGAGGTCGAGGTGCTGATCGAGTCGATCGAGGACGGCGTGGTCGAGGGCCGCTCCGCCCACCAGGCCCCGGAGACCGACGGCCTGACCACCCTGACCGGGGTCGAGCACCCCGAGGTCGGGCAGTTCTGGCGGGCCAAGGTGGTGGCCAGCGAGGGCGTCGACCTGGTCGCCGAGGCGCTGGAGCGGGTGCGGGTCCGTCAGGCCCCGGGAGCCGGGGAATGACCAAGGGGCCCGGCGCCCCGATCGCGGCCCACCCCGGCGGCAGACCGGCGGCCGCCGTGCCGTCGGCTCCGGCGCTCTGGAACATCGCGAACGTGCTCACGATGGTCCGGCTGCTGCTGGTGCCGGTCTTCGTGGCGCTGCTGTTCGCCGACGGCGGCCACAACCCCAAGTGGCGCTCGGTCGCCTGGGCCTCGTTCGCGATCGCGATGATCACCGACCTGTTCGACGGTGAACTCGCCCGCCGCAAGGGCCTGGTCACCGACTTCGGGAAGATCGCCGACCCGATCGCCGACAAGGCCATCATGGGCTCGGCGCTGATCGGCCTCTCGGTGCTCGGCGACCTGCCCTGGTGGGTCACCGTGGTGATCCTGGCCCGCGAGCTCGGCATCACCCTGATGCGCTTCTGGGTGATCCGCTACGGGGTCATCCCGGCCAGCCGCGGCGGCAAGCTCAAGACGCTGACCCAGGGCATCGCGGTCGGCATGTACGTGCTGGACCTGACCGGCTGGCTGGCCACCGGGCGGGCGGTCCTGATGGGGCTGGCGGTGCTGCTGACCGTCGGCACCGCGCTGGACTACGTCGGACAGGCGCTGCGCCTGCGCCGCGAGGGCATGGCCGCGGAGCACGCGGACCGGTGAGCGACGGGGGAGACCGGGTGGCGGAGCGCGACTACCGGCTGGCCGAGCGGGCCCACGCCGCCCTGCGGGACGCGGGCGGCACGCTGGCCGTCGCCGAGTCGCTCACCGGCGGGCTGCTGGCCGCCGCCCTGGTGGACGTCCCCGGGGCGTCCGCGACCTTCCGCGGCTCGGTCACCGCGTACGCGACCGAGCTCAAGGCCTCGGTGCTCGGCGTGGACGAGGGGCTGCTGGCCGTGTACGGTCCGGTCCACCCGGTGGTCGCCCGGCAGATGGCCGAGGGCGTGCGCGGGCTGCTGGGCGCCACGTACGGGCTCGCGACGACCGGGGTGGCCGGTCCGGAGCCGCAGGACGGGCAGCCGGTGGGCACCGTACACCTGGCGGTGGCCGGCCCGGGGGGAACTCTGGTCAGTTCGCCCCGGCTGTCGGGAGGGCGTGCCACAATCCGTCACGGGGCGGTGACCGCCGCACTGGAACTGCTCGTCGACCGGCTCAAGGGCTAGGCTCGACGGATCCCGATCGAACACCGGGATCCGCCGGACCGGCACCCGGGTATGGCACAGCTGGAGGATCGTGTTACATCCAACGGCCTGGTTGGGCAGAAACCAGGTGGCGAACGAGTTGCCTCAGGGTGGCCGAGAGGGCCGCGACGGGTACCACGAGGGGCCCGCAGACCCGGGTGCGACACCCGAACAGGGAGGGGACGGCCTTGCAGCCCAGAGTGAACACGACCAGGGTCCCCGCACGCGAAGCGGGCAAGGCGGTACGGTGGGGGCGTGACATCTCGATCCGCAGTCCGAGGAGGGAGGCACCGATGATCCTGCTCCGTCGCCTACTGGGCGATGTACTGCGTCGGCAGCGCCAGCGCCAGGGCCGCACACTCCGCGAGGTGTCGGCGGCCGCCAGGGTTTCGCTCGGGTACCTCTCCGAGGTCGAGCGGGGACAGAAGGAGGCATCCTCGGAGCTGCTCTCCGCCATCTGCGACGCGCTCGACGTCCGGATGTCCGAGGTCATGCGCGAGGTCAGCGACGAACTGTCGCTCGCCGAACTTGCGGCGATGGCCACCCTCTCCGAAGGTGATCTGCTGAGGCCGGTACTCGAACCGGTTCCGCTGCCCGCCCCCGGCGCCGACCGGGCGAACATGTCGCCCAAGGCCGCCGCGATGGACGTGGTCGCCGCCTGATCCCGGCCTCGACTCCCGGGCACCCGATGCCCGGAGCGAGCGAAGGAGGGCGGTCGTGCGGAGAGTCGCGACGGTGCGCACGGTGGCCCGAATACGGCTGCTGGCGCGGCGGTTGCTGCCGTGGCGGGCCCGATGGGCCTTGGTGGTGCTCGCGGCCGGGCTCTGCTGGTGCCTTCCCGCGGTCCGCGGTCAGCTGGCCGACGGCACGGTGCTCGGACTGCTGGCGGCCGGTGGCTGGGGGCTCGGTCTCATCCCGGTCCACGCCGACCGGAACGCGACCGGGCCGGTGCGGCGCCGACGCGCGGAGACGGTGGGCCGGGTGGAGGCGCAGCCGCCACCGATCGGGTGAATCGATGTGGCCGGAGGCCGCGGGGTCGTTGACCTCGCGGCCTCCGGCGTTCTCGCGGACGCCGGAGTTTCTGCGGCCCTCACCGGCTCACGGCCGCAGGCGCAGGCCGCGCGGGGTGGCGTGGAAGCCGGCCTCCTCCAGGGCACGGCCGAGCTCCGAGCCCAGGGCGGGCTCGCCGTTGGCCCGCTCCACCGTCACGCTGCCGAGCGCCCCCGCGCGGACGGCCCCGGCGAGCGCCCCGGCGGCCAGGGCCCGGGTGGCCGCGTCCTCCGGCCAGGCCAGCAGGGACTTTCCGCCCCGCTCCACGTACAGCGCCAGCTCGCCGTCCACCAGGACCACCAGAGCGCCCGCCTTGCGGCCCGGGCGGTGGGCCCTGGACTCCTTGGCGCCCGGGGCGGTGGGCGGCTCGGGCCAGGGCAGGGCGGCGCCGTAGGCGTTCGCCGGGTCGGCGGCGGCCAGCACCAGCGGTTGCGGCGGCTCGGCGGCCGGGGCGGCTGGCCATTCGGTGCCGCGGGCCCGCTCCAGCCGGCCGTTGACCGAGCGCAGCCGGTCGGCCGCGCCCTCCATGGCGAACTGGGCGCCGCCCAGGCCGTCGACGAAGTAGCCCCGGCGGGCCCGGCCGCGCTCCTCCATCGCGGCGAGCACCCGGTAGACGCCGGCGAAGCCGCCGGGGACCCGTTCGGCCGCCACCGTGCCCCGGGTGAGCAGGCCGTGCCGGTCCAGCAGGTTCTGCGCCTGGGCGGTGGCCCGTACCGTCGGATCGGCGGCGAAGGCGGGCAGCAGCGACCAGCGCCCGGCCACCGTCGGCGGGCCGCCGCGCAGCGCGCCGCCGAGCCGGCCGAAGGGGCGGCCGGCACCGCCGTAGCGGCCGCGCGGGGTCGTCCTGGGCGCGCGGTGGGCGGTGGCGCCGGCGGTGCGGCCGGAGCCGAGCAGGGCGCGCAGCGGGGCGAGGGTGTCGTTGGTGACGTACCCGGCCCAGACCAGGTCCCAGAGCGCCTCGACGACCTCCGGCTCCGGCGTCTCCTCCGGTAGCTGCTGGACGAGTTGGCGGAAGAACAGGCCGTAGCCGCCGGCCAGTGCCTGCATCAGGGCGGTGTGCACCGGGGTGAGCGCGGGCGGGACGGGTTCGGGGCGCAGCAGGTGGGCGTTCTCGGCGAGGTGCAGGCTGAGCCAGCCGTCCTTGCCGGGCAGAGCGCCCGCGCCGCACCAGCCGATCTCGCCGGCGGCCGTCAACTCGTCCAGCAGGCCGGGGGAGTAGTCGGCCAGCCGGGCCGGGAGGATCAGCTTCTCCAGGGCCGAGGCGGGCAGGGCGGTGCCCTGGAGCTGCTCGACCACCCGCAGCAGGCCGTCCGGGCCGCGCAGTTGGTGGCCGGCCAGGTGCTGCCACTGCGGCAGGAAGGCGGCCAGGGCGCGCGGGGGGACGGGCTCGACCTCCTGGCGCAGCGCGGCCAGCGAGCGGCGGCGCAGCCGGCGCAGCACCTCGGCGTCGCACCACTCGGGAGCGGTGTGCCACTCGGGGTCGGTGTGGCCGGGAGGGGCAGCGCGAAGCGCTTCCGAAGAAGGGTGGTGGCGGGCGACGGGTGGGAGGAACTGACCCTGGACCAGGCGGCCGGCGGCGGTGAGGCGGTGCAGGGTGCCGGTGACCACGGCGGTGCCCAGACCGTAGCGGGCGCCGGCCTCGGCGGCGGTGAACGGGCCGTGGGTGCGGGCGTGCCGGGAGAGCAGGTCGCCCAGAGGGTCCTTGACCGGCTCGGTGAAGGCCTCGGGGACGCCGACCGGCAGCGGGGTGCCGAGTGCGTCGCGCAGCCGTCCGGCGTCCTCGATCGCGGCCCAGCGCTGCTCGCCGGCGATCCGGACCTGGATCACCCGGCGGGCGGCCTCCAGCTCCAGGGCCCAGAGCGGTTCGGCGCCGCGGGCGGTCAACTCGGCCTCGGTGAGCGGGCCGAGCAGGCGCAGGGCGTCGGCGACGCCCTCGGCGTCCTTGATCCGGCGCTCGGGGGTGAGGCGCTGGAGTTCGGCCTCCAGGTCGGTGAGCACCTGGGGGTCGAGCAGTTCGCTCAGCTCGGCCTGGCCGAGGAGTTCGGACAGCAGCCGGGAGTCGAGCGAGAGCGCGGCGGCGCGGCGTTCGGCGAGCGGGGAGTCGCCCTCGTAGAGGAACTGGGCGACGTAGCCGAAGAGCAGTGAGCGGGCGAAGGGCGAGGGCTCGGGGGTGGTGACCTCGACCAGGCGGACGGCGCGGGATTCGAGGTCGCCCATCAGCTCGACCAGGCCGGGGACGTCGAAGACGTCCTGAAGGCACTCGCGGACGGCCTCCAGGACGATCGGGAACGAGCCGTACTCGGAGGCGACTTCGAGGAGTTGGGCGGCGCGCTGGCGCTGCTGCCAGAGCGGGGTGCGGCGGCCGGGGTTGCGGCGGGGGAGCAGCAGGGCGCGGCCGGCGCACTCGCGGAAGCGGGAGGCGAACAGGGCGGAGCCGCCGACCTGGTCGGTGACCAGCTGCTCGATCTCGCCCGGGTCGAACAGGGTGGCGTCGGCGCCGACCGGGGCCTCGTCCGGAGTCGGACCGGCGGGCCCGGAAGGGCTGCCGAAGTCGAAGTCGGGGGCGAGGAGGTCCGCGTCGGGCAGGCGCAGCACGATGCCGTCGTCGGCGTGCATGACCTGAGGGTCCAGGCCGTGCTTCTCGCGCAGCCTGGCGCCGAGGGCGAGTGCCCAGGGGGCGTGCACCTGGGCGCCGAAGGGGGAGTGGATGACGATCCGCCAGTCGCCCAGTTCGTCCCGGAAGCGCTCGACCACGATGGTGCGGTCGTCCGGGAGGTGGCCGCAGGCGGCGCGCTGCTCGGCGAGGTAGTCGAGCAGGTTGGCGGCGGCCCAGTCGTCCAGCCCGGCTCGCTTGAGGCGCTCGGTGGCGGCGTCGGGGAGCATGCCGCCCAGCTCGCGGGTGAACGCGCCCAGGGCGCGGCCGAGTTCGAGCGGGCGGCCGAGGGTGTCGCCCTTCCAGAACGGGAGCCGGCCGGGGACACCGGGCGCGGGGGTGACCAGCACCTTGTCGTGGGTGATCTCCTCGATCCGCCAGGAGGTGGTGCCGAGGGTGAACACGTCGCCGACGCGGGACTCGTAGACCATCTCCTCGTCGAGCTCTCCGACCCTGCCGCCGCCCTTCTTGGGGTCGGTTCCGGCGATGAAGACGCCGAACAGGCCGCGGTCGGGGATGGTGCCGCCGGAGGTGACGGCCAGGCGTTGGGCGCCGGGGCGGCCGGTGACCGTACCGGCCACCCGGTCCCAGACCACCCGGGGGCGCAACTCGGCGAAGGCGTCCGAGGGGTAGCGGCCGGCCAGCATGTCGAGCACGGCGTCGAAGGCGGACTGCGGGAGGGTGGCGAAGGGCGCGGCGCGGCGGACCACGGCGAGCAGGTCGTCCACCGGCCAGGCGTCCAGGGCGGTCATCGCGACCAGCTGCTGGGCGAGCACGTCCAGCGGGTTGCGCGGGATGCGCAGCGCCTCGATCCGGCCGGCCCGCATCCGCTCGGTGACCACGGCGGACTGCACGAGGTCGCCCCGGTACTTGGGGAAGAAGACACCGGTGGAGACGGCGCCGACCTGGTGCCCGGCCCGGCCGACCCGTTGCAGGCCGGAGGCGACCGAGGGCGGGGACTCGACCTGGACGACGAGCTCCACCGCGCCCATGTCGATGCCCAGCTCCAGGCTGGAGGTGGCGACCACGGCGGGCAGCCGGCCGGCCTTCAGCTCCTCCTCGACGAGGGACCGCTGCTCCTTGGAGACGGAGCCGTGGTGGGCCCGGGCGATCACCGGGGGCGCGCCCTTGGCCGCGCCCGAGCCTCCCATCAGCTCGGCCGGGGCGTGGGCCTCGGGGATGGTGGTGCCGTTGGCCCGCTCGAAGGCGATCTCGTTCAGCCGGTTGCACAGGCGCTCGGCGAGGCGGCGGGAGTTGGCGAAGACGATGGTCGAGCGGTGCGCCTCGACCAGGTCGACGATCCGCTCCTCGACGTGCGGCCAGATCGACGCTTGGCGCTGCGGGTCGCTGCCGGGGGCGCCGCCGGTGGCGGGGGCGGCGGGCAGGTCGTCCAGGTCGGGGACGGGGACGACCACCGAGAGGTCGAACTCCTTGGCGACGGCGGGCTGGACGACGGTGGCACCGCGCTGGGGGCTGAGGAAGCGGGCCACCTCCTCGACCGGGCGGACGGTCGCGGACAGGCCGATCCGGCGGGCCGGGCGGTCCAGCAGTTCGTCCAGCCGCTCCAGGCTGAGTGCGAGGTGGGCGCCGCGCTTGGTGCCGGCGACGGCGTGCACCTCGTCCAGGATCACCGTGTCCACGCCGCGCAGGGCCTCCCGCGAGGCGGAGGTGAGCAGAAGGAAGAGCGACTCGGGGGTGGTGATCAGGATGTCCGGCGGGTGGGTGGCGAAGCGGCGGCGGTCGGCGGCGGGGGTGTCGCCGGAGCGGATGGCGA
>NZ_JAFLNG010000759.1 GCF_017427025.1 Streptomyces sp. FH025 | reverse complement strand
ACCGGGGCGGTCAATGGAGCGGAAGGATCTCGGCCGGAAATAGGTCACCGGTGGAGCTCCGCCCCTGTGATCGCCCGATTGGGCGGGATCACCGGGGCGGAGTGTCAACGGGTTTGTCCCGCAGGGGGTTCAGGGCCTCACGGGCGGCGCAGGAAGACGTCCTGGAGGATGTTGGTGTCTCCCGGCACCAGGTCGCCGTCCGAGGCGTCGAAGATCACGGTGTCGCCGGTGGCGTCCACGTACGGGCCGTGGGAGGAGGCGGTGCTCTGGCGGCCGTCCCGGGTGAGGCTGACCCGCTCGACGCTCCCGGTCCACAGGTCGCGGCGGAACACGTCGTAGGCGTGGTTGGTGTCGTCGGGGACGAGGTTGTCGGCGTCGGAGTCGAAGTAGACCCAGCGGCCGTCGGCCGTCATGGCGCCGCCGGACGCGTCGCCGTTCGCGGTGGTGCCGGGCAGTCCGTTGTTCACCTTGGTGAGCTTGCCGGTGGCCAGCTCGTGGAGGTACACGTCCGTCCGGGCGTTGCCGGGGCTCGTCGGGAGGCTGTAGAGCGCGTAGCGGCCGTCCGGGCTGATCCGGGCGTCGTAGGCGACCGGGTTCAGCTGCCCGGCGGCGTCCAGGCTGGCGCCGGAGATCCTTCCGGTGTCGGCCTTCCACACGTAGTACGGGTAGTAGCGGGGCCGGCGCGCCAGCCCGGGGGACCCTGCTTCGGCGGAGGCGGAGGCGGAGGCGGAGGCGGAGGCGGCCGGGGCGTCGGGAAGCAGGTTCTCCGCGCGGGAGCCGAAGCCGACGGTGGAGCCGTCCGCGCCGATCGTTGGGGAGAAGGAGTTGCTGTCGGCGGCCGCGCCGTCCGCGCCGACGGTGACCAGTCGGCTGGTGTGGGTCCAGCGGTCGGTGACGTAGACGTTGTTCGTGCCGCCCGCCGCCCCGGCGCCCGGGGCGAGGTCGCCGCGGTTGGAGACGTAGGCGACGTAGCGGCCGTCGGCGCTGATCGAGGGGCTCGTGGCCTCGAAGGGGCTCTGGTCGCCGGTGCCGGGCAGGCCGTCGGCGGTGACCAGCTCGGTGCGGCCGGTCCAGCGGTCGCGGACGAAGACGTCGCTGTAGTGCTTCGGCTGGCCGGGCAGCACGTTGGTGGCGGAGGTGCTGAACGCCACGTAGCGGCCGTCGGCGCTGATCGAGGCCTGGAAGGTCATGGCGTTGAGCGTGGAGCCGTCGTCGGCGACGCTGACCCGCTCGATGTGGCCGTTGCGCAGGTCCCGCACGTAGATCTCGTTCAGATTCGGGGTGCCGGCCTCGGGCAGCAGGTTGGTCGCCGTCGAGGTGAACAGTGCGGAGCGGCCGTCGGCGCTCAGCCCGAGCGTGTGCGAGGGGCCGTCGAGCTGCTCGCCCTTGGGGCCCTCGCTGACGCGGGCGGTGTCGCCCTTGGGCGGGCGGGCCTCGGCGGCGGGCATCGCGGCGCCGGCCGCGGCCGCGGCCGCCAGGACGACGGCGGTGCGGGCCGGCCATCGGCGGGTGCGTGCGGTGCTCATGGATCATCCTCCCCTGATGACGGTGCCGGGCCCTCGTCACCCCCGCGGCCCGGGACGGGGCCAGCCAAGCGTCGAGCGGCCGGAGCGGTCAACGATGCGGGACGATCTCGTCCGGAAATGCGCCACCGGTGGGAGAACCGAGCGGTACCCGGCCGAAGCCGCGCGGACGGCGCACTCCGCCGCGCTGGCAGAATTGCTCTGTGATCGACGCACGACGGCTGCGGACCCTGCGGGCCGTGGCGGACCACCGGACGGTGACCGCCGCGGCGGCCGCCCTCTACCTGACCCCCTCCGCGGTGTCCCAGCAACTGGCCGCGCTGGAGCAGGAGACCGGCCATCACCTGCTCGCCCGCGAGGGCCGGGGCGTACGCCTGACGGCTGCCGGGGAGATCCTGCTCGGGCACGCCGACGCCGTGCTCGCCCAGCTGGAACGCGCCGAGGCCGACCTCGCCGCGTACAGCGCGGGCGTCGCGGGCGAGGTCACCGTCGCCTCCTTCGCCACCGGCATCTCCCACGTGCTCGCCCCCGCGATCGGGCTGCTCGCCGAACGCGCGCCGGGCGTGCGGCTCAAGGTGCTGGACGCCGAGGGCGACGCCAGCCTGCCGATGGTCCTGGACGGCCGGGCCGACCTCGCGGTGGCCGTCGAGTACCGGGGCGCCCCGCGTGCCGACGACGCCCGGCTCACCCGTGTCCCGCTCTACGCCGAGCCCTTCGAGGCCGTCCTGCCGCTGGCCCACCCGCTGGCGGCCGAGGCCGGGCCGCTGGCCGTGGCCGCGCTCGCCGGCGAACCCTGGATCGGCCCCTACCCGGGCAACCCGTGCCACGACGTGGTCCTGCTGGCCTGCGAGCACGCCGGCTTCCAGCCCCGGCTGCTGCACTCCTCCGACGACTTCCGCGCCGTCGTCGCGCTCGCCTCGGCGGGCGCGGGCGTCGCCCTGGTGCCCCGCTCGGCGCTGCGCGGCGTCGACCTCTCCCGGGTCGCGGTGCGCCCGCTCGACAGCGACCTCGCGACCCGGCGGGTCTTCGCGGCCGTCCGGGCCGGGGCCGACGGGCATCCGTTGCTGCGGCCCGTCCTCGACACCCTCGCCGAGGCCGCCGCCTCCGGGGCCTGAGCTCAGGGGGACGGTCGCAGACCGGCGAACTCGTCCAGCACGGCGACCCTCAGCTCGTGGGAGCCGTCCGGGCGGGTCCACTCGTAGTAGAGGTACCAGCGGCCGCGCGCGGACACGAGGTCGGCGTAGCGGACGCCCAGCCAGGGGCCGTCCGGGGTGAGGCGGCGCCAGGTGCGCAGGTCGGTGGAGGCGGCGAGGCCGCAGCGCTCCTCGTAGTTCCCGGCGGCGTCCGCCCCGCCGTCGTAGAGGGCGAGCCAGCCGCCGTGGCCGTCGGGGAGGACGGCGGTGATCCGTGACTCGTAGGCGTCCCAGGACCCCGCCGGGCCGACGTCCAGGGCCTCGGCGGCGCGGCCGGGCCCGGCGGTGAAGCGCAGGCCGTCGGGGGAGAGCGCGAGCGCGGTCGGCTGCACGGTGAGGCCGGTGGTGTGGATGTCGGCGGTGGCGTGGGCGCGGGCCTGTTCCTCGGCGGTGAACGGCCGGGCGCGGGAGACGGTGCTGAACAGGTGGACGCCGTCTGCGGTTTCGAGCAGGTACGGGTCCTTGATGCCCTCGGTGCCGGTGTCGGCGGCGGTGAGCACGGGGGTGCGGGTGGCGAGGTCGAAGGACTCGGGGGCGTCGGCGCTCAGGGCGTCGATGCGCCAGCGGTTGTCGGCCGGGTCGACGTAGCTGAGGTGGAGCAGGTAGCGGCCGCCGCGGCGCAGCAGGGCGAGGCGTTCCATCGAGGGGGAGCCCAGTTCGTCGCTGCGGACCGACCACAGGTCGCGGAAGCCGATGCCGTCGGCGCTCTCGGCGACGGCGCAGCGCCAGCCCCGGTCCGGCCCGCTCGTCGCACCGCG
>NZ_JAFLNG010000758.1 GCF_017427025.1 Streptomyces sp. FH025 | reverse complement strand
CGAGGTGGGGCGTGCGGTAGTGCAGGGCGAGGGTTTCCAGGGCGTAGTCGTGGGACGGCCGGACGGTGCGCAGCCGGTCGAGGAGGGGACGCAGGTCGTAGCGGACGCCGGTGAAGTGGGTGGCCATCCGCATGCAGGGGCTGTCGGGGTGCTGCAGGACGACCAGGAGGGTGCCGCCGGGGACCGTCCACTCCAGGGCCCGGGTGACGGTGGGGAGCCATTCCTCCTCCGGGACGTAGTAGAGCACGTGTGAGAGGTGGACCAGGTCGGCCGGCTCGGGCGGCTGGGCACGGTCGATCCGGTCCGGCAGGATCAGGGCCTGCGGACAGACGGCGCGGAGCTTCTCCCGCATCGCCGCACTGGGCTCGATGGCGATCGTGCGGTCGTAGGAGCGGGCCAGGTAGGCGGTGGTGCGGCCCTCGCCGGCGCCGACGTCCAGCAGGACCCGTCGGTGCGGGAGCGCGGCCGTGATCTCGCTCAGCCGGGCGTGGGTGAGGGGCTTCTCGTCGGTGCCGGCGAGGAAGAGCTCGAAGGCGCGGCGGTAGTCGGCGCCCGAGACGTCCAGCACTCGGACCGGACCGTCCTCGGTGATCGTGGGTTCCATGTGGCGACCTCCCCTGGGGTGAAGTGTTCGGCCCGGCCATTGCAGCCCTCCGGCGGGCCGGATGCGTGCAGGGACGTTCCTGCCCGCGTGTCGCGCGCGGTGCCCGCCTTCGCCCAACTCCCGTACGTCAACGCACTGATGGGCAAATTCACCTTTCAGGGTGGTTAGCCATCGCTTTTCCGTAGGTACTCGAACCGGCGCCGACCAACCGGCCTGGTACGAATACGGAGCGAAGGAAATCCGGTACGGACGGGCGGAGTTGAGATCCCGCCCGACACAACGCGGGTGAGAGGAGGGCCTGATGCAGGCGGGCATGCGGATTCGGACGGTCGCGGTGGCCGGGGTGGAGTTCGGCTGGGGCAGTTCCGGGAAGCTGAGTGCGGTGCTGTCGGCCCTCAGGGCCCGCGGCGGCAGACGGCTGAGGTTCATCGGGCTGGCCACCGGGCTCGGCCGCCCGGTGCTGGCCGGGCAGCCGGTGGAGCGCTGGTTCGACCTGCCGGACGCCCACCTGCCGGGCACTCGCCTTCCGGACACTCGGAGACTGCCGGAGCTCGCCCGGATCGTCCAGGCCCAACGGGTGCAGGCCGCCCTGGTGGTGCTGGACGGCGGGCTGGCGAAGGCACTGCGCGCCTGCGGCGTGCCGGTGGTGTTCGTGGACAGCCTCCCCTTCCTCTGGACGGACGGGGACCGCCCCGAACTCCCGCTGGACACCGAGGTGTACTGCGCCCAGCGCTGCGTGGAGCTGCCCCCCGAGGGCGCAGGGGTGCTGGCGGACGCGCCCAACCTCCGCTGGGTCGACGCCGTGATCGCCGAGCCCGGCACCCCCCGCAGCACGACACCCGCACCCGCGCCCCGCCGCGCCCTGGTCAGCCTCGGCGGACTGCGCGCGCCCCAGCTCGCCGACTGGGCCAGCTATCCGCAGATCGTGCTGCCCGCCGCCCTGGAGGCGCTCACCGCCGCCGGGGTCGACGAGGTGCACATCGCGGGGAACCTGCCCGCCTGGCTCGCCGCGCAGTTGGTGGACTCCTGCGCGCACCCGGCCGTCACGACGGTGGGGGCCCTCCCGCACGAGGACTTCCTGCACCGCCTCGCCGACTGCGACGTCCTGCTCACCTCCCCGGGCCTGACCACCCTCCTGGAGGCCGGCCGACTCGCCGTCCCGACGCTCTGCCTTCCCCCGCAGAACCTGAGCCAGATCTTCAACGGCCGCTTCCACAGCCAGGCCCTCGCCACCGACGCCCGCGTCACCTGGCCCAAGGAGGTCTTCGCCGAGGACGAGGCGCTGGCGCTGCGGGCCGACGGCGAGGGGAAGGCCCTCGACCTGATCTACGGCGGCATCGCCCGCGCCGCCGACCTCGACCGCCGGCGGACGACCGCCGCCGTGCGACAGGGCATCACCGAGAAGCTGGGCCGCCTGACGGGCTCACCCGGCACCGACTGGACGGCGCTGACCACTGCGGTCGGCACCGCCGGCGCGGCACAGGTCGCCGACGCCCTGATCGGACTCCTGACGTCCCCTGGCCCCGACGGCTGAGCGATCCCCGAGCAGCCGGTCGTTCCCCGCCCCGACCAGCCACCGACTCCCGACTCCCGAGCAGCCACCGACTCCCGAGCAGCCACCGACGACGACCAGCAACCATCGCCGACGAAACGGTCCCAGGTGTCCTCGTGTCCTCCACCTCGCTCCCGCGCCCTCGCTACCTGTTCATCCGCATCCTCGAAGCCTGCAACGCCGACTGCTTCATGTGCGACTTCGCGCTCTCCCGCGACACCTTCCGCTTCTCCTCCGGCGACTTCGCCGAGCTGTTGCCGAAGGCCCGCGCGGCGGGGGTCGCGTACGTCCGTTTCACCGGCGGCGAACCGCTGATGCACCCGGAGGTCGTGGAGCTGGTCCGGGCCGGCACCGAGGCCGGGATGAAGATGTCGATCATCACCAACGGGTCCCTGCTGCCCAAGCACGCCAAGGACCTCGCGGCGGCCGGGCTGGCCCAGGTGATCGTCAGCCTGGACGGCGCCTCGGCGCGGACCCACGACACCTACCGCCGCTCCCCCGGCATGTTCGAGGCCGGTCTGCGCGGGCTGCGGCGGGCCGCCGAGCTCGGCGTGCTGCCGCGCGTCAACACGGTGGTCGGGCCGCACAACTACACCGAGATGCCCGAGCTCCAACGGGTGCTGACCGAGGCCGGGGTCCGCCAATGGGAGCTGTCCGCGCTCAAGCTGGACCGCACCATCCGCTACCCCGATCCGGACCACGTCCGCACCGTCTGCGACCCGTTGTACGAGGCCGACCCGGCGACCGTCCTGGTCCCGATGGGCAAGCGCTTCTACGGGGACACGGCGGAGGAGCAGCGGCGGTACTTCGAGGACTCCACCCCGCCACGGGCCGCGCAGCCGCTCTGCCACGTCACCGACGACGTGATCTACCTCGACGGCAAGCGCGGCCGGATGCACGCCTGCAGCTGCATCCCGCACCGGGACGACGCCGACGGCCCGGGCGGCGCGCCGATCCGGGAGAACGGCGTCATCCGGCTGGACACCCCCGTCTTCCGGGCGCACGCGGACTACTTCCGCGAACACGGCCCGCAGGTGTGCAGCGGCTGCTCCACCACGGCGGCCGGCTACAGCGACGACGTCGCCCGGCTCGGAACGGTGACGCCGTGGCAGTACTGACGGATCACTCGGGCGTCCTGCTCGCCTGCCGCGAGGAGCAGTTGGACTCGCTGCTCGCTCTGCGCCGGGTCGCCGCCCACCTCGGTGACCTGCCCCGGCTCGGGCCCGCCGACAGCGGACGGCCGGGCGCCGCCCTGGTCTGCGACGACGCGGCGGCCACCGCGCGCCTCCTCCGCCTCGGCGTCCCGGTCCTGCACCTGTCCTCGGTCCTGCCCGAGG
>NZ_JAFLNG010000757.1 GCF_017427025.1 Streptomyces sp. FH025 | reverse complement strand
CCGGCGCCGGCGCCGGGCGAGTGCTTCGCACCGGGCGCACCGGCCCCGCCGGGAGGACCGGGGGTCGGGCCGTGGCCGGGGGTCTTGTGCAGGGTCGCGGGCGTCGGAGTGTCAGGCATGGGGCGGATCTCCCGTCGTACGGCTCCAGCTATATCGCAGACCTCCACAACTCTGGCATTTCGCCACGTTCCCCGCCCGCCGGGAGCGCCCTCCGAGCCACCCCGGCCCGGGGAACGCCGAAGGCCCGGCCCCGGGGAGTTCCCCGGGGCCGGGCCCAGCGGTGGCGGTGACGGACGGAGTCAGTCGCCGATACCGGCGAGCTCCCGCAGCCGGCGGGCCTGCGCCGCCCGTTCGGCCGAACGCTGCTCGTCGTAGGAGCGGCCCGAGGCCCCCTGGAGGAGCGCCTTGGTCTCGATGACGGCCCCCCGCGGAGCGGCCAGCAGGGCGGCGGCGAGGTCCCGGGCGGCGGCGTCCAGCTCGGCGCCGGGGACGGCCAGGTTGGCCAGCCCGATCGAGGCGGCCTCCTCGGCGCCGACCCAGCGGCCGGTCGCGCAGATCTCCAGCGCCCGGGCGTAGCCGACGAGTTCGACCAGCGGCTTGGTGCCCGCCAGGTCGGGGACGAGGCCGAGCGAGGTCTCCTTCATGGCGAACTGCACGCCGTCGGCCACCACCCGCAGGTCGCAGCCGAGGGCGAGCTGGAAGCCCGCGCCGACGGCGTGGCCCTGGACGACGGCGATGGAGACCAGGTCGGGGCGGCGCCACCAGGTGAAGGCCTCCTGGTAGGAGGCGATGGCCTCGTCCAGCTCCCGGTCGGTGGAGCCCGCGAGCTGGAGGAAGGTGGGCTCGCCGGGGATGCCCTCGGGGGTGAACATGGCCCGGTCCAGCCCGGCCGAGAAGGAGACGCCCTCCGCGCGCAGCAGCACCACCCGGACGCTGCCGGGCAGTTCGCGCCCGGCGGCGGCGAGGGCGCGCCAGAGCGCGGGCGACTGGGCGTTGCGCCGCTTGGGCTGACAGAGGGTGACGACGGCGAGTTCACCGTCGACCTCCAGGCGGACGCCGTCCCGCTCCCAGCTCGGGGCCTGCGGGTCGGTGACGGGAGCGGTCATGCGGGAACCTCCGGTGGCGAGGGACTTGGCTACCGGAGAGTAACAAACCTGGACGCGACTGGGCAGGGCCCCGACCGGGAAAGATCGGCGCCGGGTGCGCGACGGAGACCCGGACATGACGATCGGCGGCCGGTCCGCTCGACCCGAGGGCGGACGCCCAGCCGCGATCAGCTGTCGTCTCCTCGGCCGGCGCCGTGCCGCCGCGTCACCCGGCCCAGACCTGACGAAGAGTCAGGAATTGGCTCCGGCAGTCGCCTTGTTCTTGCCCCGCGTGGCACCGCCGCGGCCCCGGAGGATCACTCCGGACTCGCTCAGCATCCGGTGCACGAAGCCGTACGAACGACCGGTCTCCTCCGCGAGAGCGCGAATGCTCGCCCCGGAGTCGTACTTCTTCTTGAGATCGGCCGCGAGCTTCTCACGCGCGGCACCGGTCACCCGGCTGCCCTTTTTCAGAGTCTCGGCCACCCGTGCCTCCTCGTAGCGTTGCTCGGTCAGATTCCCATGATCACCCATCCACCGCGTCCTGGCCACCCATTCGACAAGGTCCATGTCGCAAATGCGCAGTCCCGCAGTGGTGTTCCGAGCGCATTGGGGCGCTCACTCAGAGTGCACGCCCCCTGATGGCTGCCGCCATTCGCCGAGAAAGAGCTGATCAGCAGTGTCGGCCCGACCACGATCGCGTGGCGGGCCGACAGGAAGTCCTTAAACGGAATCCGGGTCTTCTTCATTCCCGGACACGCCGAAAGGACTAGATATTCTGGTCCGAAAAGCGGATGAGGCGTCTACTTCCGGTCAGGCCAGCGAGACAAGATCGGCGTAGGACGGGTTCCACAGGTCCTCCACCCCGTCGGGCAGCAGGATGATCCGCTCCGGCTGGAGCGCTTCGACCGCGCCCTCGTCGTGGGTGACCAGGACGACCGCACCGGAGAACTCGCGCAGCGCGCCCAGGATCTCCTCGCGGCTGGCCGGGTCGAGGTTGTTGGTGGGCTCGTCGAGCAGCAGCACGTTGGCGGAGGAGACCACCAGGGTGGCCAGCGCCAGACGGGTCTTCTCACCACCGGAGAGCACCCCGGCCGGCTTGTCCACGTCGTCGCCGGAGAACAGGAAGGAGCCGAGGATCTTGCGGATCTGCACCAGGTCGGTGTCCGGCGCCGCCGAGCGCATGTTCTCCAGGACGCTGCGGTCCGGGTCGAGCGTCTCGTGCTCCTGCGCGTAGTAGCCGATCTTCAGGCCGTGGCCCGGGAGGACCTCACCGGTGTCCGGCTGCTCCACCCCCGCCAGCATCCGCAGCAGGGTGGTCTTGCCGGCGCCGTTGAAGCCCAGCACGACGACCCGGGAGCCCCGGTCGATCGCCAGGTCCACCCCGGTGAAGATCTCCAGCGAGCCGTAGGACTTGGACAGGTCGCTCGCGGTCAGCGGGGTCTTGCCGCAGGGGGCCGGCTCCGGGAAGCGCAGCTTGGCGACCTTGTCGCTCTGGCGCACCTGCTCCAGCCCGGCGAGCAGCTTGTCGGCGCGGCGGGCCATGTTCTGCGCGGCCACCGTCTTGGTGGCCTTGGCACGCATCTTGTCCGCCTGCGCGTTCAGGGTCGCGGCCTTCTTCTCGGCGTTGGCCCGCTCGCGCTTGCGGCGCTTCTCGTCGTCCTCGCGCTGCTGCTGGTACTGCTTCCAGCCCATGTTGTAGACGTCGATGCAGGAGCGGTTGGCGTCCAGGTAGAAGACCTTGTTGACGACCGTCTCGACCAGGTCGACGTCGTGCGAGATGACGATGAAGCCGCCCTTGTAGGTCTTCAGGAAGTCCCGCAGCCAGACGATCGAGTCCGCGTCCAGGTGGTTGGTGGGCTCGTCGAGCAGCAGCACGTCGGAGTCCGAGAAGAGGATCCGGGCCAGCTCCACGCGGCGGCGCTGACCACCGGAGAGGGTGTGCAGCGGCTGGCCGAGGATGCGGTCCGGCAGGCCCAGCGCGGCGGCGATGGTGGCGGCCTCGGCCTCGGCGGCGTACCCGCCCTTGGTCAGGAACTCGGTCTCCAGGCGCGCGTACTTCTTCATCGCGTTGTCCCGGGTGGCGCCCTTGCCGTTGGCCATCCGGTCCTCGTTCTCGCGCATCTTCCTCAGCACGGTGTCGAGGCCGCGGGCGGACAGGATGCGGTCCTTGGCGAGGACGTCGAGGTCGCCGGTGCGCGGGTCCTGCGGCAGGTAGCCGACCTCTCCCGAGCGGGTGACGGTACCGGCGGCGGGCAGGCCCTCGCCGGCCAGCACCTTGGTGAGCGTGGTCTTGCCGGCGCCGTTGCGCCCGACCAGGCCGATCCGGTCGCCGGCGGCGACCTTGAAGTTCGCGGACTCGATCAGGATCCGGGCACCGGCGCGCAGCTCGAGGGCGTTGGCGGAAATCAT
>NZ_JAFLNG010000756.1 GCF_017427025.1 Streptomyces sp. FH025 | reverse complement strand
TACGATGAGCATGGCATGACCGCCACCCCACAGCAAGACTTAACGCGACAGGAGTCGACTTTGAGTGAAGCCCATCACCCCGGGCAGGAGCGGCAGCCCCACGCTCCGACCCCGCGCCCGGGCGGCCGCAGCGCTCGGGTCCGGGCGGACGTGGTCGCCGCCACGCTCTCCGAGGTCGCCGAGAAGGGGTACGACGGCCTCACCGTCGAGGCGGTCGCGACCCGATCCGGCGTCCACAAGGCGACCCTCTACCGACGGTGGGGCGGGGTGGACGGATTGATCGTGGACGCCCTGACCGCCTCGGCCGACCAGCCCTGGCCACTGCCCGACACCGGAGACCTCCAGCAGGACCTCCGCCGAATCACCCAGGAGGTGTTCAACGTCTTCACCGATCCCGACTTGGGCCCCACGCCCATCGCACTGATCTCCGCCGCTCAGCGTTCCGACGCCGGCGCGGCAGCCCTGCGCGCCTTCTTCGCGGCCCGCCACCGCCAGGCCGCCGAGGTGGCCGAACGGGCCATCGCCCGCGGCGAGTTGCCCACAGGTACGGACGGTGCCGAGGTGGTCCGGGCCGCCACCGCCCCGCTCTACTACCGGCTGTTCGTCACCGGCGAGCCGCTGGACGCCCGCACCGCCGAGCGGGCCGCCGACGCCGCCGCCCTGGCCGCCCGCGCCGGACTGTTCACCCCCGCCCCGACCGACGAGGAGGTGGGCGCAGCGCCCAACACCACGACCCCATAGCAAAACTGACTCACCACCAGCCACCCGGGAACAAAGGAGTATCGACCGCCCCAACCCCTACCGGAGACCCATCCGGCCGTGGATGATGCCTGCATGACAACCATGCCATCCACCACCCCACGGAAGGCCCGTCACGTGAAGCGCACGCACTGGGCACTGGTCGCCGCCGCCACCGTCCTGCCGCTCGCGGCGAGCACCGGCACCGCCGTCGCGGACACACCCACGTCCGCGACCCCCCAGAGCGCGGCCTGCACGTACACGCCAGCCGTCCCGGCCGACAACTTCAAGGGCATCCCGGTGTTCGACGCCAAAAAGGCGGCCCAGCCCTACCAGGCGACGCTGCGGACCAACCAGGGCCAGATCACCTTCGAGGCGCTGACCGACAAGGCACCCTGCACCACCTTCTCGTTCCGATTCCTCGCCGAGCACGACTACTTCGACCGCAGCCACTGCCACCGCCTCACCACCCAGCGGATCTACGTCCTGCAGTGCGGCGACCCGACCGGGACCGGCAGCGGCGGTCCGGGCTACTCCTTCCCGGACGAGAACCTGACCGGCGCCACCTACCCGGCCGGCACCGTGGCCATGGCCAACGCCGGCCCGAACACCAACGGCAGCCAGTTCTTCATCGTCTGGAAGGACACCAAGCTCTCCCCCGCCTACACCCCGTTCGGCCGGGTCACGGCCGGCATGGACGTCCTGCAGAAGATCGCCGCCGCCGGCGAGGACGATCAGAACGGCCCCGGCGACGGCTTCCCCAACGTCCCCGTGAACTTCCGCCACGTGAAGATCAGCAAGCACTGACGGAGAAGCCCGGGGAAGACCGCGGGCCCGAGCCCAGGGGTGCCTGGCGAAGCCCGGAGAAACCCGGGAAAGCCCCCGGGAAAGCCCGGACAACCCCACCCCGCCCGCCCCACGTCGTCGCTCCCGTACGGTGGCAGCACCAACGACACCGCAGGGAGCAGCACCGCATGGACGGCCGGATCTGGGAGAGCGTCGACCACCTGGTCGCGTGGCTGGACGAGCAGAGCGCGCAGACGCCGCAGGAAGAGCGGCTGCTGCGGATCCTCAAGCTCTCCGAGGAGGTGGGCGAGGTCGGCGCGGCGGTGATCGGCGCCACCGGGCAGAACCCCCGCAAGGGCGTCACCCACACCTGGGAGGACGTCCAGCACGAGCTCTGCGATGTCGTCTTCACCGCCCTGGTCGCCCTGCGGACGCTCACCCCGGACGCGGCCCGGGTGTTCGCCGAACGCCTCGCCTACGTCGAGCGGCGCTCCGCCGCCTCCCGCGACACCCCGGTCCGGGAGGCGGCACCGAAGACGACACCGGGAACGACACCGAGGACGGCACCGGAGGCGACGGCAGCGCCGGACCCGACGCCGGAAACGGCACCGGACCGGCGCTAGCCCACCCCCGCTCAGGCGTTGGGCGCGACCTTCGTCAGGCCGTTGATCACGCGGTCCATCGCGTCGCCGCCCTGCGGGTCGGTGAGGTTGGCGAGCAGCTTCAGGGTGAAGCGCATCAGCATCGGGTGGGTGAGGCCGCGCTGGGTGGCGAGCTGCATCACCTTGGGGTTGCCGATGAGCTTCACGAAGGCGCGGCCCAGCGTGTAGTAGCCGCCGTACACGTCCTTGAGGATGCGCGGGTAGGCCTGCAGGGCGCGCTCGCGGCCGGCGTCGGTGACCCGGGCGTGGGCCTGCACGATGACCCCGGCGGCGATCTGGCCGGATTCCATCGCGTAGGCGATTCCCTCGCCGTTGAACGGGTTGACCATGCCGCCCGCGTCGCCGACGAGAAGCAGGCCGCGGGTGTAGTGCGGCTGCCGGTTGAAGGCCATCGGCAGCGCGGCGCCGCGGATCGGCTCGGTCATGTTCTCGGGGGTGTAGCCCCACTCCTCCGGCATGTTGGCGCACCAGGCCTTGAGCACCTCGCGCCAGTCCAGTTCGCCGAACGCGGGCGAGGAGTTGAGGATGCCGAGGCCGACGTTGGAGGTGCCGTCGCCCATGCCGAAGACCCAGCCGTAGCCGGGCAGCAGCTTGCGCTGACCGCTGCGGGTGTCCCACAGCTCCAGCCAGGACTCCAGGTAGTCGTCGTCGTGCCGCGGCGAGGTGAAGTAGGTGCGGTAGGCGACGCCCATCGGGCGGTCCTCGCGGCGGTGCAGCCCCATGGACAGCGAGAGCCGGGTGGAGTTGCCGTCGGCGGCGACCACCAGCGGGGCCCGGAAGGTGACCGGCCGCTTCTCTTCGCCGAGCTTGGCGGTGACGCCGACGATCCGGCCGGTGCGGTCGTCCAGGACCGGCCCGCTGACGTTGCAGCGCTCGTAGAGCCGCGCGCCGGCCTTCTCGGCCTGACGGGCCAGCAGCTCGTCGAAGTCGGCGCGCTTGCGGACCAGGCCGTAGTCAGGGAAGGCCGACAGCTCCGGCCAGTCCAGCTCCAGCCGGACGCCGCCGCCGATGATGCGCAGACCCTTGTTGTGCAGCCAGCCGTTCTCGGTGGAGACGTCGATGCCCATGTCCACCAGCTGCTTGGTGGCACGCGGGGTCAGGCCGTCGCCGCAGACCTTCTCCCGGGGGAAGGCGGTCTTCTCCAGCAGCAGCACGTCCAGGCCCGCCTGGGCGAGGTAGTACGCGGTCGTGGAGCCGGCCGGGCCCGCGCCGACCACGATGACGTCGGCGGTGCTCTCGACCGTGTCGTCCGCCGTGCTGTCCGGCTTCGTCAGATCGGCTGCGGTCTCGGACACGTGGACACACTCCTGG
>NZ_JAFLNG010000755.1 GCF_017427025.1 Streptomyces sp. FH025 | reverse complement strand
CGATACACTTGGCCCTGCAAGGCGCAGATGGGACGAGTACCGACGTACGCAGCCACCAGCGACCCGGGGACGGTGCGAGCCCGGGGGTGTGCACGGCGGGAAGATCACCCCGGAGCCGCCGGAAGAACGGCCACCGCGCAGCCCGCGGCGGCCCACTAGACCCGGCAGCAAGCCCAAACAAGAGGGCCGCAACGCAGCACCGCGGCCAAGGAGGGTGGTACCGCGGGGCGGCCAGGCCGTCTCGTCCCTCCGGAGGATCCAGTCCCAGCATCCGCCGGAGGTAGACGCCCGCGATGAGCTCCCAACCCGTCACCCACCACCACCCTTCCGACGACGCGCTGCGCGCGGCCCCTCTTTACCACCCCGTTCCCGCGCAGGTGGATCTGCCTGCCCTGGAGCACCAGATCCTGTCGTTCTGGCAGGACAACAAGATCTTCCAGCGCAGCCTGGAGCAGTCCGAGGGCCGCCCCGAGTGGGTGTTCTACGAGGGCCCGCCGACCGCCAACGGCATGCCCGGCGCCCACCACATCGAGGCCCGCGTCTTCAAGGACGTCTTCCCGCGCTACCGGACGATGAAGGGCTACCACGTCGCCCGCAAGGCCGGCTGGGACTGCCACGGCCTCCCGGTCGAGCTGGCCGTCGAGAAGGAGCTGGGCTTCTCCGGCAAGCAGGACATCGAGGCGTACGGCATCGCCGAGTTCAACGCCAAGTGCCGCGAGTCGGTGACCCGCCACACCGACGCCTTCGCCGAGCTGACCACCCGCATGGGCTACTGGGTCGACCTCGACGAGGCCTACCGGACGATGGACCCGTCGTACGTCCAGTCCGTGTGGTGGTCGCTCAAGCAGATCTTCGACAAGGGCCTGCTGGTCCAGGACCACCGCGTCGCCCCCTGGTGCCCGCGCTGCGGCACCGGCCTGTCCGACCACGAGCTGGCCCAGGGCTACGAGACCGTGGTCGACCCCTCGGTCTACGTCCGCTTCCCGCTCACCGGCGGCCCGCTGGCCGGCCAGGCGGCCCTGCTCGCCTGGACCACCACCCCGTGGACCCTGGTCTCCAACACCGCCCTCGCGGTCAACCCGGCGGTCACCTACGTGGTGGCCACCGACGGCAACGAGAAGCTCGTCGTCGCCGAGCCGCTGGTCGCCAAGGCCCTCGGCGAGGGCTGGGAGACCACCGGCGAGTCCTTCACCGGCGCCGAGATGGAGCACTGGAACTACCAGCGCCCCTTCGAGCTGGTCGAGATCGAGAACGCGCACTTCGTCCTCACCGCCGACTACGTCACCACCGAGGACGGCACCGGTGTCGTCCACCAGTCCCCGGCCTTCGGTGCGGACGACCTCGCGACCTGCCGCCGCTACGGCCTGCCGGTGGTCAACCCGGTGCTCGCCGACGGCACCTTCGCCCCCGAGGTCCCGCTGGTCGGCGGCCAGTTCTTCAAGAAGGCCGACGAGGCTCTGGTCGCGGACCTCCAGGAGCGCGGCCTGCTCTTCCGCCACGTGCCGTACGAGCACAGCTACCCGCACTGCTGGCGCTGCCACACCGCGCTGCTCTACTACGCGCAGCCGTCCTGGTACATCCGGACCACCGCCGTCAAGGACGCGCTGATCCGTGAGAACGAGGCCACCAACTGGTTCCCGGAGACGGTCAAGCACGGCCGCTTCGGCGACTGGCTGAACAACAACATCGACTGGGCGCTCAGCCGCAACCGCTACTGGGGCACCCCGCTGCCGATCTGGCGCTGCGAGGAGGGCCACCTCACCTGCGTCGGCTCGCTGGCCGAGCTGACCGAGCTCACCGGCACCGACCAGAGCGGCCTCGACCCGCACCGCCCGTTCATCGACGACGTGACCTTCGCCTGCCGCGACTGCGGCGGCACCGCCACCCGCGTGCCCGAGGTCATCGACGCCTGGTACGACTCGGGCTCGATGCCCTTCGCCCAGTACGGCTACCCGTACCAGAACAAGGAGCTGTTCGAGAAGCGCTACCCGGCGCAGTTCATCTCCGAGGCGATCGACCAGACCCGCGGCTGGTTCTACACGCTGATGGCCGTCGGCACCCTGGTGTTCGACAAGAACAGCTACGAGAACGTCGTCTGCCTGGGCCACATCCTGGCCGAGGACGGCCGCAAGATGTCCAAGCACCTGGGCAACATCCTGCAGCCGATCCCGCTGATGGACCAGCACGGCGCCGACGCGGTCCGCTGGTTCATGGCGGCCGGCGGCTCGCCCTGGTCGGCCCGCCGGGTCGGCCACGGCACCATCCAGGAGGTGGTCCGCAAGACCCTCCTCACCTACTGGAACACCGTCGCCTTCCAGGCCCTGTACGCCCGCACCTCGAACTGGGCCCCCTCCGCGAGCGACCCGGCCCCGGCCGACCGCCCGCAGCTCGACCGCTGGGTGCTCTCCGAGCTGAACACCCTGGTCCGCGAGGTCGACGCGGCCTTCGAGGCGTACGACACCCAGCGCGCCGGCAAGCTGCTCTCCGGCTTCGTCGACGACCTGTCCAACTGGTACGTCCGCCGCGGCCGCCGCCGCTTCTGGCAGGGCGACGCCGCCGCGCTCGCCACCCTGCACGAGGCGCTGGAGACGGTCACCCGTCTGATGGCCCCGCTCACCCCGTTCATCACCGAGCGGGTCTGGCAGGACCTGGTCGTCCCGGTCGCCCCGGAGGCCCCGGCCTCGGTGCACCTGGCGAGCTGGCCGCAGGCCGACGAGTCGCTGATCGACACCGAGCTCTCCCGGCACATGGCGCTGGTCCGCCGCCTGGTCGAGCTGGGCCGCGCCACCCGCGCCGAGTCCGGCGTGAAGACCCGTCAGCCGCTCTCCCGCGCGCTGGTCGCCGCCCAGGGCTGGGAGGAGCTGCCCGCCGACCTGCGCGCGCAGATCGCCGAGGAGCTCAACGTCTCCACCCTGGAGTCGCTGACCGGGTTGTCCCCGTCCGGGGCGGGCGGCGTTTCACTGGTCGACACCAGCGCCAAGGCCAACTTCCGCGCGCTGGGCAAGCGATTCGGCAAGGGCGTGCAGGACGTCGCCAAGGCGGTCGCCGCCGCCGACGCCGCCCGCCTGGCCGCCGAACTGCGGGCCAACGGCGAGACCGGCGTCGAGCTCAACGGCGAGACGATCACCCTCTCTCCCGACGAGGTGATCATCACCGAGACCCCGCGCGAGGGCTGGGCCGTCGCCAACGAGTCCGGCGCCACCGTCGCCCTCGACCTGGCCATCACCCCGGAGCTCAAGCGGCTCGGCATCGCCCGCGACGCCATCCGCCAGATCCAGGAGGCCCGGAAGAACTCCGGCCTCGACGTCGCCGACCGCATCGTCCTCCGCTGGCGCGCCACCTCGGAGGAGACCGCCGAGGCCATCGCCGAGCACGGCCCCCTCGTCGCGGAGGAGGTCCTCGCCACCGACTTCGCCGCCGGCGCGGCCGACTGGAACTCCGAGACCTTCGCCGACGAGTCCCTCGGCCTCGCCTTCCAGCTCCGCAAGGCCTGACCCA
>NZ_JAFLNG010000754.1 GCF_017427025.1 Streptomyces sp. FH025 | reverse complement strand
ATCCGACCGACGGCCGGGGCTATCCGAGGGCGGCGGTGCGCGCCTACACTGCGGAGCCCGGCGCGATTACCGGCCGGTACTACCGGGCAGTACGAGTCGGGCGCCGGAAGGCCCGGCGGGGAGTGGGGAGTTGGGATGACCGACGAGCGGACGCACGCGTTCACCGACGACGCCCTCGGCGCGCACGACGCGGTCGCGCTGGCCGCGCTGGTCCGGGCCGGCGAGGTGAACCCGCGGGAGCTGGTCGCGGCGGCCGTGGCCCGCGCCGGACGGATAGACGGGGCGCTGCTGCCCGTCGCCCACGCCTCGTACGACCGGCCCAGGATCAGCCGGGAAGGCATCGGCGGCGAGCTGTGGGGCGTGCCGACCTTCCTCAAGGACAACGTGGACCTGCGCGGCCTGCCGACCGCCATGGGCAGCGAGGCCTACCGCGCCCGCCCGGCCCGCCGCAACGCGCGCTTCACCGACCAGTTCCTGGCCACCGGCCTGGCCGTGCTCGGCAAGAGCCGGCTGCCCGAGTTCGGCCTGAACGCCTCGACCGAGTTCGCCACCGCCCAGCCGGTGCGCAACCCCTGGAAGCCCTCGCACTCGTCCGGCGCCTCCTCGGGCGGGGCGGCGGCACTGGTGGCCTCCGGCGTGGTGCCGATCGCGCACGCCAACGACGGCGGCGGGTCGATCCGCATCCCGGCGGCCTGCTGCGGCCTGGTCGGCCTCAAGCCCACCCGGGGCCGGCTGGTGACCAACGCGCAGGGCGGAAAGCTGCCGATCGACCTGGTCACCGACGGGGTGCTGACCCGCTCGGTGCGCGACACCGCCGCCTTCTACGCCGCCGCCGAGCGCCACCACCGCAACCCGGGGCTGCCCCCGCTCGGCCTGGTCGAGGGCCCGGGGGAGCGTCGGCTGCGGATCGGGCTGGTGCTGGACTCGCCGATCGCCAAGACCGACGAGCCGACCCGCCGGGCCGTCGAGGAGACCGCCGCCCGGCTGGAGGCGATGGGCCACCGGGTCGAGCCGATCACGCTGCCGTTCGGCGAGGAGTTCTCCCGCGACTTCCTCGCGTACTGGGGCTACATCGCCTGGGTGATCGCGCTCACCGGCCGGCTGATGCTCGACCCGAGCTTCCGGGCCGGGAAGCTGGACGGCCTGACCACCGGGCTGCGCCGCCGCTTCCAGGCCGAGTTCCCGCGCACCCCGGGCGTGCTGCGGCGGCTGCGCCGCGCCGAGACGGCGTACGCGGGGATCTTCCACGAGCACGACGCGATCCTCTCCCCGGTGCTCGCCCACACCACCCCGCCGATCGGCCACCTGAGCCCGAACGTGGCCTTCGACGAGCTGATCGAGCGGCTGCTGCGTTACGTCGCCTTCACCCCGGTCAACAACGTGACCGGTGGCCCGGGCATCGCACTGCCCACCGGCGCGGCGCCGGGCGGCCTGCCGATCGGGGTGCACCTCTCGGCCGCGCACGGGCAGGAGCGGCTGCTGCTGGAGCTGGCCTTCGCGCTGGAGGCGGACCGGCCCTGGCGGCGCATCCAGGACTGAGCGCGACCGGTTGAGCCCCACCAGGGGTCACGAGGCCGCCAGCGCCCGGGCCGCGTGCACCTCGTGGTGCAGCCGGGCCAGCGCGCAGTCCGGCGCGAGCGCGTCCGGGTCGGTCTCCGGCAGCGGCGCGCCGGTGCGCAGCGCCTCGGCCAGGTCGGCCAGCTCCCGGGTGACGGCGCCGACCTCGGCCGTGGTGGGCACGGGGGCGCCGTGCTCGACCCGCACCCGGGTGGCGGTGGTGGTGTCGACGATCCGCTCGACCGCGACCACCAGCGGCCACCAGGCCTCGGCCCTGGCGCCGACCGGCGGCGGCTCGGTGAGCGCGCGCTGGAACTCGCTGCGCACGGCGGAGAGGTCCCGGTAGAGCCGCCGCCGGTAGCGGGCCCGCGCCGGTTCGTCCCGCCCGGGGGCGGTGGTGAAGGCCAGCGAGACGTAGGAGGCGGTGTCCTGGACGGCGTCGGCCAGCCGGTCGCCGATCCGGGTGTGCCAGGACTCCGGCCACAGCAGGTAACCGACCAGCAGCGCGATGCCGCAGCCGATCAGCGAGTCGTAGAGCCGGGGCAGCACCAGTCGGAAGCCCTGGTGGTTGAGCAGGTCGGAGAGCAGCAGGATCACCGGGGTGATGGCGGCGGTCTGGAACGCGAACCCCTTGGCCGACAGCGCGGGGATCAGTGCGGCCAGGGCGGCCATCACCGGCACGTCCCACCAGCCGTGCGGCACCTCGGCGAGCACCGGGATGGCGATCAGCAGCCCGCCGGCGGTGCCGATCGCGCGCAGCACGGCGCGGGAGAAGACCGAACCGAAGTCGGGCTTCATCACGAACGTGACGGTCAGCACCACCCAGTACGAGCGGGGCACCGCGATGACCGAGACCAGCGTCTGCGCCAGCCCGACGCACAGCGCGAGCCGCAGTCCGTAGCGCCAGGAGGAGCCGGACAGCAGCAGTGCGCGGGCGGCCCGCCGGGCGCGGATCTCCAGGCCGGCGGGCCGGCCGAGCCGGTCGTCGACGGCGTACGGGTCCGGCGTGGCCTCGTGCACGACGACGGAGGCGTGCGCGATGGCCTCGGCCAGCGCGCGGGTGGACGGGCCGCCCGGTTCGGGCAGGTCGGGTGGTGGGGCGGGGCCGGTGCGGCCCCGCTCGACGGCCTCGGCGAGGGCGCGGACGGCGGCCGGGTAGGCGGGCGGCAGCGGGCCGTACTCGGGCGGGCGCAGCCGCGCCGCCGAGGCGCCCTCGACCACCGGGACCAGCGCGTTGAGCTGGGCGAGCAGGCGGACCAGGGTGGCGGAGCGGCCGTGCCGGCGCGCGCGGCGGGCCAGCAGCAGGTCGTAGGAGTGGTTGAGCGACTGGGTGAGCTCCCGGCGCCTGCCGTCGTACGCGGCGGAGTCGGTGGAGGGGCCGGTGGCCTCCAGCAGTTCGGCGACCGCCCGGTAGGTGTCGGCGACGACCGCGCGTTCGGGGGTGCCTCCGCGCAGTGGCCAGGCGAGCAGGGTGAGGGCGAGCACCAGCACGCCGCCGAGCAGCAGCAGAGCGGGCGGCAGCCACCAGGGGGAGGGGAGCGGCAGGCCGGCCCCGACCACGGTGTTGAGCAGCAGGAGCAGTCCGGAGACGGAGGCGACGGCGCCGATCGAGGAGATCATGCCGGAGACCAGCGCGACGACGGTCAGCACCGCGACGGCCGTCCAGCCGGTGCCGTGCACCAGGGTGCCCAGGAGGACGCCGAGGGCGCCGAACAGTTGCGGCACGGCGATGTTGAACACCCGCATCCGGTAGGCGTCGGCGGTGTCGCCGATGACGCCGGACAGCGCGCCCATCGAGACCAGCGCGCCGTACGAGGGCCGTCCGGTGGCGGTGCCGACCGCGAGCGGGGTGGCGAGCGCCACCGAGGCACGGGCGACCGCGGCCCAGGGGATCGGCGCGTTCCGGGGCCGCAGGCCCTCGGTCAGCCAGGAGGGAGGGGCGAGCCGGGTGCG
>NZ_JAFLNG010000753.1 GCF_017427025.1 Streptomyces sp. FH025 | reverse complement strand
CCAGGTCGCGCCCTCCGCGAGCGACCGCCACATGGTGCGCAGCGGCATCACCGCGAGCCGGCCCTCCGGCTGTTCCACCGTCACCTCCTCGGCCACCTCCCGGAAGCCGAGCCCCCGGTAGAACATGGACAGCGGCGGGCGGCAGAACAGCAGCGCGTACCGGAAGCCGCTCGTGCGCCCGTGGTCGAGCGCGGCCCCCACCACGGTGTGCGCGAGGCCGGCGCCGCGCCGGTCGGGGGCGACGCAGACGCCGCCGACGCCGATCGCCTCCAGGTCGGTGCCGCCGACGGTGAGCGGGATCGGCAGCAGCCCGGTGTGCGCGATCAGCCGGCCGTCGGCGGCCCGGATTCCGAAGTGGGTCTCCTTGGGCAGCCAGGTCAGCCCGGTGTAGGCGGTGCCGTACGGGTCGTCGCCGGGGCCGAGGATCTCCCGCTGTTCGACGCGGGTGTACTGCGAGAGCCGCTCGACCACGGGCGGCCGGGGAGAGAGCAGCGTCTCGGGATCCGGCTCGCCGGAGGTCCGTGCATCTGAGAAATGATCATCCATCACGTCATGCTCTCTTCCCCGCGAGTCCTGATCCAGTCCCTTCCAGGTCACTCGATCGGTCAGCCGATCCGAAGATCATCCCGGGATCGCTCGGGTGTGGAAGCATGCCCCTCATGCGCCAGCCCACCGATCAGCAGGCTGCCGATCAGCAGGCCGCCGACCTCACCGCACCGCTACCCGGTCCGCTGCTGAGCCTGCCCCGCCCGGTCCGGACCCTCACGCCGACCGCCGTGGTGCTGCTGGTGCTCGTCCCGCTCGCGGCACACGACCCGGACTTCGGCCCGACCGCCTCCCCACAGGTCAACGCGGGCCTGATGGCCTTCGGCGCCCTCGCCCTGGCCTTCCGTCGCCGCCAACCGGTGGCGGTCGCCGTGGCCACCCTGATCAGCGGCCAACTCCCGCTCGCGGTGGCCCTGCACGGGCTGGCCGTGCGACGCGGCGCCACCGTGCCGCTCTACGTCCTGGCCGTACTGGCCGAGCTGCGGCTGTTCGTTCCCTTCGACCTCGGGGACGTCAGCACCCCGTCCGCCCTGGCAAATCTGGTCGAGGACCCGCTGGTCTTCGGTGCCGTCCCGCTCGCCCTCGGCCTGACCGCCCATCAGCGCGCCCGCACCGTGAGCATGCTCGCCGAACGCAACCGGCTGCTCCTGGAGGCCCGCGTCCACGCCGAGGAGCGCGCCGTGGCCGCCGAACGCGCCCGGCTCGCGCGCGAGATGCACGACGTGGTGTCCAACCGGGTCTCGCTGATCACCCTGCACGCCGGCGCCGGCCAGGTCGCGCAGGCGGACGATCCGGCCGCCGTACGGGAGACCCTCGGGCTGATCCGCACCCTCGGCCTCCAGGCGCTCACCGAACTGCGCGGCCTGCTCGGGGTGCTGACGCCGGCCTCCGACCAGGCGCCCTCGCTACGCGGCCTGCCCACCCTGGTCGAGGAGTCCCGGCAGGCCGGGCTGGCGGTGGGCCTGACCCTCACCGGTCCGGACGACGGCCTGCCCGTGCCCGGGCCGGCGGTGCAGTACGCGGCGTACCGGATAGTCCAGGAGGCGCTGACCAACGCGCACAAGCACGCCCCGGCGGCCGAGGTGGCCGTCACGGTCGAGGTCGCGCCGGACGGGCTGCGCCTGGCAGTGGTCAACTCCCCCGCCGGGGCGGACGGTACCGAGGCGGGGGACGGCACCGGGCCCGGGCTGCCCTCCGGCGGCCGCGGCCTGGACGGCATGCGCGCCCGGGCCGACGACCTCGGCGGCACCCTGGACGCCGGCCCGACCCCAGAGGGCGGCTTCGCCGTCCGGGCCCGGCTGCCGCTCAGCGCCGTCTGAGACGTACGTACGCCTGAGACGGACGTACGACCAAGACGCACGTACGCTCAAGATACGGTCCGCCCAAGACGCACGTCCGTCTGAGACGCACGTCCGTTCAGCCGGAACGCATGCCCACCCGGACCTGGGACGCACGTACGTCTGAAACGGACGACCGTCTCATGAACGATCGTCTGAGACGCACGTCCGTCCACCCGGGACAACATTCGTCTGAGACACACGTACGTCTGAAACGGACAGCCGTCCAAAACGGACGGCCGTCCCAGACGCACGTCTCAGACCGCGGCCCGCTCGGCCAGCTCGGCCCACACCTCGTCGACCCGCGCCGTGAGCGCCTCCAGCGACCCGCCGTTGTCGATCACCAGGTCCGCGACCGCCAGCCGGTCCGCCCGCGTGGCCTGCGCGGCCATCCGGGAGCGGGCTTCCTCCTCGGCCATCCCGCGCAGCCGGACCAGCCGATCCAGCCGGACCTCGTCGGTCGCGTCGACGACCACCACCAGGTCGAACAGCGGCGCCAGCCCGTTCTCGGCGAGCAGCGGCACGTCGTGCACCACGACCGCCTCCGGCGCGGCCGCCGCCTCCAGCTCGGCGGAGCGGGCGCGCACCAGCGGGTGGACGATCGCGTTCAGGGCCTTCAGTCGCTCCGGGTCGGCGAACACGATCGCCCCGAGGGCCGGGCGGTCCAGCGTGCCGTCCTCCCACAGCACCTGCGGGCCGAACTCGGCGACCACGGCCGCCAGACCGTCCGTCCCGGGGGCGACCACCTCGCGGGCGATCACGTCGGAGTCCACGATCACCGCGCCGCGCGCGGCGAACAGCCGCGACACCTCGCTCTTGCCCGCGCCGATGCCGCCCGTCAGTCCGATCTTCAGCATGGCGTCAGGCTACCGGCGCGGCACCGGGACCGTAACGCCCGCCTCCCGGTGCCCGGCGCCGGGAGCCCGTCAGCCCGACGCCGGGAGCCGGTCAGTCCAGCTCGATGCCCTCGCCCTCGCCCAGCACGGCCAGCCCGATGCCGGCGCAAAGCCCCTCCGGCCCGGCCAGCCGGGTGTACACGGAGACCCCGATCGGGCTGAGCACCGCCTCGTGCACCGGTACGGCCTGGCGCGGTCGCGCCTCCCGGAGGTAGTCGACCGTCTCCGCGAGCTTGCTCCACGGCGCCGCGAGCGGCAGCAGCAGGGTGTCCACGGCGTGCGGCGGCAGGGTGAAGGAGTCGCCGGGGTGGAAGACCCGGCCGTCGAAGAGGAAGCCGATGTTCTTCACCGGCGGGAGGTCCGGGTGGATCTCGGCGTGCCATTCGCCGTGCGCCGAGACGGCGATCCCGCCGACCTCGAAGGCGTCGCCCTCGCCGACCGCGGTGACCCGCTGCCCGACCCCCTCCAGCTGGGCGGCGACGGCACTGTTGGTCCACACCCGCAGCGCCGGGTCGGCCTCCAGCGCGGCGCGCAGCCGGGACTCCTCGAAGTGGTCCATGTGCTCGTGGGTGATCAGGACGGCGTCGGCCCCGGCCAGCGCGGCGGGGTCGGTGAACATCCCCGGGTCGACGACGACGGTGGTGCCGCCATGCTCGATGCGTACGCAGGCGTGTCCGTGCTTGGTGATTCGCATGCCCGAAACAGTACAGCAAGGCTGTACAGCATTGCTGTACATATTCTCGATAGACTGCCCCCA
>NZ_JAFLNG010000752.1 GCF_017427025.1 Streptomyces sp. FH025 | reverse complement strand
CAGCGAGCTCCGGGCGCACCACCTTGACGGCGACGGTGCGCCCGCCGGCCGTCCGGCCGAGGTAGACCCGGCCCATCCCGCCCGAGCCGAGCCGCCGCAGCAGTCGGTAGGCGCCCACCCGGCGCGGGTCGTCCGAATCCAGTGCCCCCATGCCCCGTACGCTCCCCTCGCCCTCGCCCGCGCGGCTCCCGGGCGGGCGCCCGGCCGCGCGCACGCCGCTTCCGGGGCGCGCCCCGCGGACCGGCCGTCGGGCACGCCTCGGGAGCAGACCGTACCGGGCCCGGCCGGTCCCGCGCTCAGCCCGTCGGCCGAGCCGGAGAGCCGGCCCGAAGAACCGGCCCGAAGAACCGACCCGGAGAACCGACCCGAAGGGCCGGGCCCTACTGCCCCACCGGCAGCGCGACCGGCTCCAGCAGCCGCACCGCCACGTCCGGCGTGAAGCCGCTGTCGTGCGCGACCCGCCGGGCGAACTCGGCGACCCCGGCCAACTGCCGCTCGCCGAGCGAGAAGTCGAGCGCCTCGCTGAAGTACCGCTCCAGCACGTCGGCCCCGAAGGACTCCCAGCGGGCGGCCTGTTCGGCGACCTTGGTGGCCTCCACCAGCGACAGGTCGCGGGACTCCAGGAAGGCCCGGTGGACGGCCGCGGTCAGTTCGGGGCGGCGCTCGGCGAACTCGCGGCGCACGGCCCAGACCGCGAAGACGAACGGCAGGCCGGTCCACTCCTTCCACATCGCGCCGAGGTCGTGGACGGTCAGCCCGAGGTCGGCGGCCTGCCCGAGGTAGGCGCGCAGCGCGGGGTCGCCGATGAGGACGGCGGCGTCGGCCTCGGCGAGCATCGCGCTGAGGTCCGGCGGGCAGCTGAAGTAGTCGGGGCGGACGCCCTCGCGCTCCTCCAGGAGGAGCCGGGCGAGGCGGACCGAGGTGCGGCTGGTGGAGCCGAGGGCGACCCGGCGGCCGTCGAGGTCGGCGAGCGGCACCTTGCTGACGATGAGGCAGGACATCACCGGGCCGTCGCTGCCGACCGCGATGTCGGGCAGGACGAGCAGGTCGTCGGCGTTGCGCAGGTACTCCACGCAGGTGATCGGCCCGATGTCCAGGGAGCCGCCGACGAGCTGGTCGCTCAGCTTCTCCGGGGTGTCCTTGGTGAGGTCCAGGTCGAGCAGGTTGCCGGTCCTGGCGAGGCCCCAGTAGAGGGGTACGCAGTTCAGGAACTGGATATGGCCGACCCGCGGCCTGACCGGGGTGTTCTCCTCGGGCTCCCGTGTTTCCGCATCCGGTGTCGCCACTGCGCCGCTCCCTTGCTGTCCGTGCGCCTCCCCGCAGCGTATGCCCGCCGTTCGCGGCGCCCCGCACCGCCCACCCGACACGCGCGCGCTCGCCCGGCCCCCGCGTGCACGGTCCCCCCGGGCCTCGTGCGCACACTCCTCGGGCCTCCGAGCATTCCCCAGCCGCCTCCGCGGCCGCCTCCGCAGACGCTTTCGATCATGTGCTCGCACGCCCTCAACGGGCCTGCCCGCACCCGCTCCCACGCCCTACGACACGCGCCGTCCACGCCCCGATCGACCCCTGGTCGTCACAGCGGCCGCATGCTAGCGTTGCCCTCAGTTGCAGTTTGATTCCCCTTGCAGTACTTGAAGCCTGCGGAGCATGTAACCGCGGGCTTTTTGTAGTTTTTCAGCAATATCGAAAAATTTCGGACTCGTCCGGAGGCAGGGCGATCAGCGCAGCGGACCGGGTGCCACACGGTGTGGCCCCCGACACGCATCGCAAGGAGAACGGCATGGCTCAGGGAACCGTCAAGTGGTTCAACGCTGAGAAGGGCTTCGGCTTCATCGCCCAGGAGGGCGGCGGCCCCGACGTCTTCGTCCACTACTCCGCTATCAACGCGAACGGCTTCCGTTCGCTGGAGGAGAACCAGGCGGTCACCTTCGACGTCACCCAGGGCCCGAAGGGCCCGCAGGCGGAGAACGTCACCGCTGTCTGACCATCCTCTGATGTTCTGATCGCTCGGGACCCGTTCGGGTCCATCGGCGGCTCCCGACAGCCGTCACCGTGAGCACAAGAGCAACACCCAAGGGGGCCTGCCCATCGTGGCGGGCCCCCTGCCCTTTCTCCGACGGACACCGCCCACGAGGAGAACGCGGAAGGGCCCTCCCCCGTCGCCGGGAGAGGGCCCTTCCGCGTCGTCGCGCGCGTCGCGCGGTCGGGATCAGGCGGTCGCCGCGGCCCCCGCACCGCTCTGCGCCGGGATGACGGCCTTCGGCGCGTCCTCCTCGTACAGGTCGCCGGAGGGGTTGTTGTACGCGGCGACGTCCAGGATGTTCTCCCGGGCCGCGACCACGATCGGCACCACGACCTGGCCGGCGACGTTGGTCGCGGTCCGCATCATGTCCAGGATCGGGTCGATGGCGAGCAGCAGGCCGACGCCCTCCAGCGGCAGGCCCAGGGTGGACAGGGTCAGCGTCAGCATGATGATCGCGCCGGTGAGGCCCGCGGTGGCGGCCGAACCGACCACCGAGACGAAGGCGATCAGGATGTAGTCCTTGATGCCCAGCTCGATGTTGAAGACCTGGGCGACGAAGATCGCGGCGATGGCCGGGTAGACCGCGGCGCAGCCGTCCATCTTGGTGGTGGCGCCGAACGGCACGGAGAAGGAGGCGTACTCGCTGGGGACGCCGAGGCGCTCGGTGACGCGGCGGGTGACCGGCAGGGTCCCGACCGAGGAGCGCGAGACGAAGGCCAGCTGGATCGCGGGCCAGGCGCCCTTGAAGAAGTGCAGCGGGTTGAGCCCGGCGGCGAAGCGCAGCACCAGCGAGTAGACGACGAACAGCACCAGCGCGCAGCCGACGTAGATGTCGAGGGTCAGCGTGGCGAAGGGCTTGAGCAGGTCCCAGCCGTACTTGGCGACGGACTTGCCGATCAGGCCGAGGGTGCCGAGCGGGGAGAGCCGGATGACCCACCACAGGGCGGTCTGGGTCAGCTCCAGCACGGACTCGCTGATCTTGAGGATCGGCTCGGCCTTGGCGCCGATCTTGATGATCGCGGCACCGACCACGACCGCCATGAAGACGATCTGCAGCACGTTCACCTTGACGAAGGCGTCGACGATGTTGGTCGGGAAGATCCCGGTCAGGAAGTCGATCCAGGTGCCCTTGGAGTCGAGCGCCTTGAGGCCCTCGGTCTTCAGGTTGGTGCCCTTGCCGGGGTTGGTCAGCAGGCCCAGGCCCAGGCCGATGCCGACCGCGATCAGCGAGGTGATCATGAACCAGAGCAGGGTGCGGGTGGCCAGGCGGGCCGCGTTGGCGACGTTGCGCAGGTTCGCGACGCTCACCACGATCGCGGTGAACACCAGCGGCGGGACGGCCAGCTTGAGCAGCTGGACGAAGATCTTGCCGATGGTCTCCAGGGTGGTGGCCAGCCAGGAGATGTCGGCGGCGCGGGCCAGGTAGCCGAGGCCGACGCCGAGCACGAGGCCGGCGACGATCTGCACCCAGAACGGCGTCTTGCGGATGCGGGTGAGCACGGACGGCGACGAGGTC
>NZ_JAFLNG010000751.1 GCF_017427025.1 Streptomyces sp. FH025 | reverse complement strand
GACGCCCGCCGCCGAGACACCCGTCCCTGCGACACCCGCCACCGGACGGACCCGTGATCCGCTCACCCCGAACACCCTGCGGAGCATCGTCCGCGAGTTGGCCGAGCGGCCCGAACACTGGATCCACCACGTCCGCCTCTCCACCGAGGAACGCTGGTACCGGCGGCTGGTGGCCGATGAGGACCACGAGGTCTGGCTGATCAGCTGGCTGCCCGGCCAGTCCACCGGCTTCCACGACCACGGCGGCTCGCGGGGCGCTTTCACCGTCGCCCTCGGCGAGTTGGAGGAGCTGTCCCTCGGCGGCCCGGAGCAGGGCCTGCTGATCCGCCGGATCTCGGCGGGCACCACCCGCGCCTTCGGCCCCGAGTACGTGCACGACGTCCGCAACACCGCCTCCGGCCCGGCCGTCACCCTGCACGCCTACTCGCCGCCGCTCAGCTCGATGGCGCACTACGACCTGCGAGCCGGTGGGCTCGTGCGCACCTCGGAGGAAGGACCGGAGCAGTGGTGACCACGATCGACGACCTGGTGGAGCGGGCCCGCGAGGGCGTGCACCGACCGCGCGCCCGGGAGGCGTACCAGGCCCACCTGGAGGGCGCGCTGCTGGTGGACATCCGCCCGGCGGCGCAGCGGGCGGCCGAGGGCGAGATCCCCGGCTCGCTGATCATCGAGCGCAATGTGCTGGAGTGGCGGCTCGACCCGACGGGCAGTCACCGCATCCCCGAGGCCTCTGGTTACGACGTCGAGGTGATCGTGGTCTGCTCCGAGGGTTACGCCTCCAGCCTGGCCGCGTCCTCGCTGCGCGAGCTGGGGCTGCACCGGGCGACCGACCTGGACGGCGGCTTCGTCGGCTGGGCGGCCGACGGGCTGCCGACACGCCCGGGAGGCTGAGCCGGACCACCGACACGCCCAGGCGTCCGAGCCGGGCCACCGCCCCCTCTCCGGCAGCCGAGCACCGGCGCCGGGGAGGGGGCGGCGGCCCGGTCCGGAGCACGTGTCAAGCGGTAAATCAGAGACAGGAGATGAGACAGGTCATAGTCTGATCAGAGTTTCCGCCGGTCCGAACCTGGGCAGCCACGCGGGCGGAAGACGCCCGGGCGGTGGATCCGACGAGCGGCACCAGCTCCATCCAGCCACTCGCCGACACGCCGCCACCAACTGAACTACCGACCGACACAGGCGCCGCCTCCCCGGGGCGCCCTGATGAGGAAACTCCCCGTGATCACATTCGAGGGCGCCGGCAAGCGCCACCCCGACGGCACCATCGCCGTCGAGGGTCTGGACCTGGAGGTCCCGACCGGTCGGATAACCGTCCTGGTCGGACCGTCCGGCTGCGGCAAGACCACCCTGCTACGCATGGTCAACCGGATGGTCGAACCCACCTCCGGCCGGGTGCTGCTGGACGGCACCGACGTCGCCCAGCTGGAGCCCGCCAAACTACGCCGCGGCATCGGGTACGTGATCCAGCAGGCGGGACTCTTCCCGCACCGCAAGGTGATCGACAACATCGCCACCGTCCCCTACCTGCTCGGCTGGGAGCGCAAGAAGGCCCGCGCCCGGGCCGCCGAACTGCTCGAACTGGTCGGGCTCGCCCCCGAGACGGCCAAGCGGTACCCGTTCCAGCTGTCCGGCGGCCAGCAGCAGCGCGTCGGCGTGGCGCGCGCGCTGGCCGCGGACCCGCCGGTGCTGCTGATGGACGAACCCTTCAGCGCCGTCGACCCGGTGGTGCGCGCCGGGCTCCAGGAGGAGCTGCTGCGGCTCCAGTCCGAGCTGCACAAGACGGTCCTGTTCGTGACCCACGACATCGAGGAGGCCGTCCGGCTCGGCGACCAGGTCGTGGTGCTGCGCGAGCACGGCCGGATCGCCCAACTGGCCGACCCGCACACCCTGCTGACCACCCCCGCCGATGACGGCGTGGCCGCCTTCCTCGGCCGCGACCGGGGCCTGCGCGGCCTCGGCCTGCGCCCCGCGAGCGCCGTAGCGCTCCGCCCGGTCGGCGACGGGATCCGTTATGGGGGCTGGGAGTTGGCCCTGGACGACGCGAGCCGCCCGATCGGCTGGATCGACCGCACCGCGGTCAGCGCCGAACTGCACCCGGCGGCCGGATTCCGGCCGGAGACCGACACCCTGCGCACCGCGCTGGACGCCGCCGTCCTCTCCCCCGCCGGGGTCGCGGTCGCGCTGGACGCCGACGGCCGGGCCACCGGCACCGCGAGCCGGGACGCGATCCTGGCCGCGCTCGCGCCCACCGGGGCGACCGCCGTCGGCGGCGTCGACGCGGGCGCCGACGTGAACGCGAACGCGGGCGTCGAGGTGAACGCGGATGTGGACGTGGACGGCGACGCGGACGCGGACGCGGATGTGGACGCGGACGCGGACGTGAAGACCCCCGTCAGCACCCGGAAGGCCCTCGCCGCCGACGGGACGGGCGAGACCGGCACGACGGACCGGGTCGGCGGGCCGGATGGAGCCGACGGTGGACGATGAACCGATCGTCCGCTGGTACTGGATCGGCGACCATCTCGGCTACCTCGGCGACCTGCTCGCCGACCACGCCGTGATCGCGCTGATCCCGGTCCTGATCGGCCTGCTGCTGGCCGTCCCGCTCGGCCTGGCCTGCGCGCGCTTCCCCAGGCTGTACCAGCCGCTGTCCGCCGTCTTCAACATCGTCTACGCGCTGCCCTCGCTGGCCGTCTTCGTGGTGCTGATCCCCTACACCGGGCTCGCCACCCAGGCGACCGTGATGATCCCGCTGACCTTCTACGCCCTCGCCGTCCTCCTGCCGACCACCGTGGACGGCCTGCACGCCGTCCCGGACTCCGTCCGGCAGGCGGCCACCGCGATGGGGTACGGGCCGTGGCACCGGCTGACCACCGTCGAGCTGCCCGCCGCCGTGCCGTACCTGATCGCCGGTCTGCGGGTCGCCGCGGTGTCCAGCATCTCGCTGGCCAGCGTCGGTGCGCTGGTCGGGCGCGGCGGGCTCGGCTACCTGTTCATCGACGGCTTCCAACGCACCTTCCCGACCCCGATCGTGGCCGGCATCGTGCTGATCGCCGCCCTCGCGCTGGTCGTCGACCTGCTGTTGGTGGGCGCCCGGCGGCTGCTCGCGCCCTGGGCCGTCCGGGAGAAGGGGGCGGGCTCGTGAACTGGCTGGACTGGCTGAACGACTTCTTCTCCGCCCCGGCCCGCCGCACCGGTCCGGACTCGATCGTGCACCGGGTCTCCGAGCACCTGCTGCTCTCCGGCGAGGCCCTGCTGTACGCGGCGCTGCTTGCCGTGCCGCTCGGGCTGCTGATCGGCTACACCGGGCGCGGTGTCACCGCGGTCACCGCGCTGGCCGGGGCCGCCCGTGCCCTGCCCACCCTCGGCCTGGTGACCCTGGCGGTGCTGCTCGCCGGGGTCGGCGACACCGCCGTCCTGATCCCGCTGGTCGCGCTGGCCGCGCCGCCGCTGCTGGTGGCGGCCGTCGAGGGGGTGCGCGGCACCGATCCGGACGTCCGGGACGCCGCCCGCGGGATCGGGCTGACCCACCCGCAGGTGCTGTG
>NZ_JAFLNG010000750.1 GCF_017427025.1 Streptomyces sp. FH025 | reverse complement strand
TCCCGGTGAGGACGGCCTTCACCCGCGCGTGGATGAGCTGCCCGGTCAGCCAGGACGGGTCGTGCCCGGGGTCGAGCGGCAGGCAGACGGCGCCGGCCCGCCAGACGCCGAGGACCGCGGCGGCGGCTTCGGCCCGGGGAACGGCGACCGCCACCGTGTCGCCGGCGCGGACGCCGGCGCCGGCCAGCAGCGTGCGGACGGCCGCCGCGGCCTCGTCCACCTGCCGGTAGCTGACGGTGTGTCCGCCGTCGGCGACGGCCGGGGCGTCGGGGGACCGCCGCGCCCAGGTGCGGAACGCCTGGGGAACGGTCGGGTGCCCGGCCGGAACCGCCGTCCCGGCCGGGCCGTCGACGGCCCGGCGGTCGGCCTCGCTCCAGCCCGCCGTGTCGGCGAGCGGCCGGTCCGGGTCCTGCGCCGCCGCGACCAGCAGGGCGTCGAAGCGCTCCAGCAACGCCTCGACGTCGGCGCGGGCCAGCGTCTCGGAGTACCGGAACACGACCTCCGCCCGGGACGGCGAGCCGACCAGCTCCAGGTCGAACTTGCTGTGGGGGTTCTCGACCGTCAGCACCCGGGCCGCCATGCCGTCGACCGACAGCTCGACGGCCGGCGCCTCGGGCAGGAAGTTGAACAGGTGCCGGAAGAGCTGGGTCTGCCAGGACGTGCCGATCCCGGGGAGCTCCCCGGTCAGCTCGTCGACCGGGGTTTCGGCGTGCGCCATCGCCCCGAGGAACGCGTCGCGGGCCTGGCGCGCGAGGGCCCGGAAGCCCTCGGCGAGGTCCACCCGGATCCGGATCGGCACGACGTTGACGTGGTAGCCGATGGCGGCGGTGTTCGCCCCGCGGACGTTGACCGGGGAGCCGATGACGAGGTCGGGTCCGGCACCGTGCGAGGCGAGCAGGGCGGCGTACGCGGCCAGCATCACCGCACCGAGGGGTGCGCGCAGCGTGCGCTGCAGCTGCCCCGCGGCCTGCTGCGCCTCGACGGAGAGCGCCCGGCTCGCGCTCGCACCGGCCAGCTCGGGCTGCCGGCCGCGCGGGGTGCCGCACCACAGGTCGAGGCCGTCGGGCCGGAAGCCCTCCAGGGTCTGCCGCCAGTAGGCCAGGTCGGCCGGCTTGGGCTCGGGCTCGGCGAGGGCCGGTGCCGGCGCGGTGGCCTGCGCCGGCACCGGCCGTCCCGCCGCGATCGCGTCGTAGACCGGGATGAACGCCTGGAGGAAGAGGGCGACGGAGACCATGTCGAACACCAGGTGGTGCACCGCCACGCAGAGGACGTCGCCGTCCGGGTGGGCGGCGAGTCCGACTCTGACCAGGGGCTGCCCGTCGAGCCGGAAGGGGCGGTCGGTGAACGCCGTCAGGTCCCCCTCCAGGGAGCCGCCCGACAGGTCGAGCGGCTCGATGTCCACCGCGAACTCGCCCGCGGGGACGACCTCCTTGACCAGGTCCGCCCCGGTCGTGCGGTAGACGGTCCGCAGCACCTCGAACCGGCCGGCCACGATGGCCAGGGCCGCCCTCAGCACGTCCGGCCGGAGCCGGCCGCTCACCTGGAGGCCGAGCCCCAGGTTGTTGACCCCGGTCCCCGGGACCAGCTGCTCCAGCAGCCAGAGGGCCTTCTCTTTGCTCGAGGTCTTCATCTCGCTCAGAATTCGGCGCTGTCGAGCAGGGTGCGAACGGTGGAGGGGTCCCGCAGGAGGTCGACGTGGCCGATCTCCAGCTCGATCCGCCGGCCGAGCGACTTGGTGGCGTTGACGACCGTCGCCGCGCCGCCGCGCTCCAGTTCGGCGTAGTCGGACGAGGTGATGGAGAGGGAACCGCCCCAGGCCCGGCTCGGGTCGATCTGGGAGGCGGCGGAGAGCCACGTCATGTACGACTCGAAGAGCCGGACGACCTCGTCCCGGCGGGCCTCGGCGAGGCCGATCCGCTGGAAGGCGATGGAGGCCATCTCGCGGTAGAGGCCCACGATCTCGACGGCCGCGTCGAGCAGGCCGATCGACGGGGTTCCGACGATCTCGGCGGCGCGCTTGCGGGCGTGCTCCGCCTCGTCGGCGGTGAAGACCGGGCCGGCCAGCCCGATCATCTTGTGGATCTCCGACTCCAGCAGCTGCAGGTCGGTGACCTGCGCGTCGAAGAGGATCACCTTGGGTGCGGTGCCCTGCCGCTGCGCCAGGCGCTCGGCGATCTCCCCCGCGTAGACGCCGCCGACGCAGTAGCCGAGCACGGCCACCACCTCGTACGCGTCCCAGTCGCCGTCCCGCAGCCAGAAGTCGGTGTAGTAGTCACCGGCCGGCCGGTCTGCCAGGCGGACGGGCGGGGGCGTGGTCTGCAGGAAGCCGTGACCGGCCCAGGCCGGGCCCATCTTCTCGGCGAGGTCCTCGAACCCGGCCTCGCGGCGTCCGGCCGCCGGGAAGTCGACTCCGAGGATCAGGGACTTCGACGTGGGGGCGGTTATGACGCTCCAGGCGTTCTCGTTCGGCACTTTCTCATCCCGTCTTCGGAGTCGGATGGCTGGTTTTCCTGCGGTGCGGCCCGCGGAACTGATTGTCGAAAAACCTGTCGGACGCTCGCGCGGTTCCGGATTCCCAGGAACCTCTCACTGGTCCACGGCGCCTTCCCGGAGCGCCACCGTCAGCTCGCCGAGGAGGAACTCCGCGATCGCTTCCGGCCGATAGAGGTCATAGACGAAGCCCTCCGGCAGCTTAAGGCCGGTCAGCTCGCCGACACTTTCCCGCAGTTGAACGGCCGTCATCGAGTTCATTCCCATCTCGAAGACATCGCCGTTCGGGCGCACCGGATCGACCGTCGCGTAGCCGAGCATCGAGGCGATCTCCTGGCGGACCAGGTCGAGCAGCAGTTCCTGCCGCTCGGGCTGCGGGAGGGCGGCCAACTGCCGCAGCCAGGCGAGGTGCCTGGGCCCGTGGCCGGTGCCGTCCTCGCCCTGCGGGCCGTCCTGCGGGGCGAGTTCGCGTTCCCGTCGGCGCCACGTCGAGAGCTGTGCCAGCACCGTGCCGAGCGGCATGTCCTCCCGCAACGGCCCGGCCAGGCCCAGCACCTCGGCCAGGGCGGCCATGTCCCCGCCTTCCAGCGCGGCCCAGAACCGCTCCTCGCCCGGTGAGACGGAACCGGCCGCGGCCGGCCCGGCGTCGGGCCTGCGGGCCGGCGGCTGCGGCCAGTAGTGCTCCCGCTGGAAGGCGTACGTCGGCAGGTCGACGCGGCTCCCGCCGCCGAGGACGGCGGCCCAGTCCACGGGGACCCCGTGGACGTGGAGGGCGGCCAGGCCGGCCGTCCACGACCGCAGTCCCCCGTCGCCGCGCCGGAACGTCCCGGTGACGGCGGCCTCGGCCCGCAGGCCCCTGTCGTCCAGGGCCCGGGAGAGCGCCTCGGTGAGCACCGGGTCCGGGCTGACCTCGACGAACGCGGTGTACCCGCCGTCGATCAGGGCGTCCGCCAACTCCTGTGCCGGCAGGGCGTCCTGCGGGTCACCGGCCCAGTGGTCGGCGGCCAGGTCCGTGCCCTCCGCCCAGGCCATGGCCCGGGTGGAGAACAGCGGCAGC
>NZ_JAFLNG010000075.1 GCF_017427025.1 Streptomyces sp. FH025 | reverse complement strand
CGGCGCCGCGGGCTCGGTACTGGACGACTCGGTGCTCGATGCCGTGCTCATCTGCTCTGGGTACTCCCCGCCCCGCTCAAGGTGCGCGCGGCTCCGGCGCAACGATTTTCCCGTGAGCCTACGGCACGCCCCGCGCTCCCGGCCCCGGGGCCGGGAGCGCGGGTGAGGCCGTCGCCCGCCCGGTCGGGGGTGGCGACGGCCTCGTGACGGGCGCGGGTCAGCTGTGGACGTAGACGATGCCGAGCTTGGTCAGCTGCCAGAGCTGGTTGGCGGCGCCGGTGTCGGCGGCGAGCTGGACGTAGGGGTTGCCCTTGGCGTCGAGGGCGCTGCCGACGGAGAGCACCTTGCTCTGGTCCTGGGAGTCGGCGATCTTGTAGGTGCCGTTGCCGGCCGGCTTGAACACCCAGTGCTGGTTGCCGCCGCCGTTGCAGCCCCACTGCTGGATCCGGGTGCCGGGGGCGGTCGAGGCGGCGTTGGCGTCCAGGCACATGTCGCGGTTGCCGCTGAAGTCGACCTCGTAGCTGCCGCCGGCCTTGGCCTCCAGGACGAAGGACTGGTTCAGCCCGCCGGCCGCCGGGTAGCTGATCGCGGCCCGGCCGTTGGTGGAGTCGCCGTAGGTGCCGCCGCCGCTGAGGTCGAGCACGTTGCCGGTGCCGGCGTTGGTCAGCTGGTACCAGGAGCCGTCCTCGGGGACGTCCCCGAAGGGTTTGCCGGGCGTGAGCGGCTGGATCGAGGTGGTGTTCTGCTGGTTGAGCGTGCAGTACGCCTGACTGAGGTCGGAGCGGGCGAAGAACTGGCCGAGGCAGACGCCCTCACCGCGGTAGCCCGCCACCCGCAGGTGGTACGACTGGCGGACCATGTTCATGCACAGCCCGGGGATGCCGATCTGCGAGTCGCAGCCGTTGCGCACCCACTCGGAGAGGTTGATGACGTCCCCGTTGGTGTACTCGTACGGGGAGGTCGTCCACTCCGCGCAGACCTCGTGCCCGAAGGCGACCCGCCGCTGGTCCAGGTACCGCACGCCGGGCACCTGTTCGGCCGCGGAGCGGAGCGCGTCGCTGAGGGTCGGCACCACCCAGTTGTGGCCCCAGGCGAGGTCCTCGGGGAAGGCCGGGCAGCCGTCGGCGACCTTGCCGACGTAGTCGTTGCGCCGGATGTCCGGGGTGATCGGGTTGAAGTACGACTGGTAGACCAGCTGGTACGAAGAGTCGGCGTAGCCGGCCTTGCGCATGGTCTGCCGGATGTTCTGCAGCGCCGCGACCACCTTGGGCTGGACGCCCGTGGCCCGCCGGCGGATCTCGTCGCTGCCGATGGTGTCCCGGCAGCCCTGGTCCTTGGGGATCGGGAAGTACTGCGCGAGGCAGTGCATCATGATGCCGCTGAAGTCGAAGTCGTCGTTGGCGCCGATGGTGACGACGACCATCTTGACGTCGTACTTGGCCGCCGTGTCGGCCAGCTTGACGTCCTGCTTGGGCTCGCCGAAGTCGCCGCTGCCCGGGCCGGTGATCTTCGCCAGTTCGGGGTCGCTGACCAGGTCGCCGGTCTGGGCGCCGGAGCAGGCGAGGTCGATCGGGGTGACTCCGGGGATGTCGGTGACGAAGATCTCCGACTTGGGATGGCGGTGGCAGTAGTTGGTGGGGCTGTCGGTCTCCGGGAAGTAGCCGTCGCCGGTGTCGGTGCCGGCGCCCTCGCCGGAGATGGCGCTGTCGCCGAGGGCGACGATCGCGGCCGGGCGGGTGGCGCCGGGGGCCGGGGCCGGGGCGTCGTCGGCCAGTGCGACCGGGGCGCCAGTCAGGCCGAGGGTGGCGACGAGCGCGCCGGTGGCGAACAGCGCGCCGGCCCGGGAGCGGCGTCCGGCCGGCCCCCTTCGCCGTGCCGCTGACATGCGGAACCTGATCACACGCGACTCCTTGCAGGGGGTGGGGGTACCGCCCGGCCGGGGGCGTCGAGCGGCGCGGAGCAAGGGAGGAGCAGGAAAGATGAGCAGGTCTCACATTCTAGGTACTGACAAGTAACGCAACAAGACTCGTGACGACAACAGGAACTGACGGGGCGGCATGCCCGGGGGAAACGAAGAACCGCCGCTCCGCGCCCCAGGAGGGAAGCGCGGAACGGCGGTTCTCACCGGCCGAACCGGGTACGGGCTCAGCCCAGGTTGGCGCACTTGTTGCCGAACGCGGGGTTCAGCAGGCCGACGATGTCGATGGTGTTGCCGCACAGGTTGACCGGCAGGTGCACCGGGATCTGGACCTGGTTGCCCGAGATGACACCGGGGGAGCCGGCGGCGACACCCTCCGCGCCGGCGCTGGCCATCGCGGTGCCGGTGCCGGCGGCCACGATGCCCACCACGGCCGCGCCGACGGCGGCGGTCTTCTTGATGCTCATACGAGCCTCCTGACTGTTCGACAGATATGCACGGGGAGTGCGACATCTAGAACGAGACCTCTCCAACACGGTTGCGACAGTGCGCGCAGCGTCACCCATCCGGCGCAATGCGGCCCCTGACCGGCATTCGAGTGATCACCGAACCGGACCGTTTCCCCGTGCGCGATGCCTCGTTCTCCCTCACGGAACCCGGTCCACCGGCCCTACACACGAATCGAGCACCGCCCATGCGCAAGCCCGCCCACGGCCACGTCGGCACCGCGGCCACCGGCAACTCGATCGACGTGACGGGCCCCCTCGACCCGGCGCCCGGGAGGCATTTCCCGAGTGCCTGACCGGGATTTCCCGGTCAGGCACTCGCCTGAACCGTTTCCGGCCGTGCGGGAATTGTTCGCAGGGCGCCGACGAAGAAACTGGACGGCCGCGTCCACGCCCGAGCCATGGGTGGAACACGCCGGTGTGCGCCGTCGGAGTGACAATCACGGCAATCCCCCAAGCCAACGGACGAGTATTCCTGCTCGCCCGGCTCCCCCCGGCATTTCCCATCCGTCGGGTAGAAATCGGAGGAAAGACATGCGCAACTTCAAGAAGGCCGCCGCCCTGTCGCTGGCCGCCACCGGCCTGGTGCTCGGTGCCGCCGGTGGCGCGTTCGCCAGCGCGGGCGCCGAGGGCGTGGCCGCCGGCTCCCCCGGCGTGCTCTCCGGCAACCAGATCCAGGTGCCGATCCACCTGCCGATCAACCTGTGCGGCAACAGCATCGACATCATCGCCCTGCTGAACCCGGCGTTCGGCAACACCTGCGTCAACAACGGCTGAACCGGCACCAGCCGGTTCACCGGTGCCGCGCCCCGCAGCGCCGGGGCGCGGCACGCTCCACCCGTATGTGATCGAGGAGATCAACCCCCATGCAGAACGTGAAGAAGGCCGCCGTCCTCTCCGCCGCCGCTGCCGGCCTGGTGCTCGGTGCCGCCGGCGGCGCGTTCGCCAGCGCCGGCGCCGAGGGCGTGGCCGCCGGCTCCCCCGGTGTCGTCTCCGGCAACCAGATCCAGGTGCCGGTGCACGTGCCGCTCAACGTGTGCGGCAACACCATCGACATCCTGATCGGTGTCCTGAACCCCGCGTTCGGCAACACCTGCGTCAACAACGGCTGAACCGGCACCAGCCGGTTCACCGGTGCCGCGCCCCGCAGCGCCGGGGCGCGGCACGCTCCACCCGTATGTGATCGAGGAGATCAACCCCCATGCAGAACGTGAAGAAGGCCGCCGTCCTCTCCGCCGCCGCTGCCGGCCTGGTGCTGGGCGCGGCGGGCTCCGCCGCCGCCAACTCGAGCGCCCAGGGCGTGGCCGCCGGCTCCCCCGGCGTCGTCTCCGGCAACCAGATCCAGGTGCCGCTGGACATCCCGATCAACCTGTGCGGCAACTCCATCAACCTCGTCGGCCTGCTGAACCCGGCCTTCGGCAACACCTGCGTCAACAGCGAGGTGCCCCCGCCGCCTGCGGACAACTGCTGATCCCCGATCGGCACGCGTTCCGGCCGAACTGCCCCTCGACCAGCCGGCCGAGGGGCAGTTCGGCGTTCCCGGACCACTTCCGACCGTCCGGGACAACAACCCATCGAAGGGTGATCCCTATGGTTTCGAAGAAGAACGGAGCCGGCCTGGCCGCCGCCGTGGGCGCCGTGGTGCTGCTCGGCACCGGTTCCGCGCAGGCCGCCACCACGTCCGGCCCGGCGCTCCCGGCCACGCTGACCAAGACGGACGTCGGCCAGGCGCTGAACGGGACGACCACCGGCCTCGGCTACGGCGTCGCGCCGATCAAGAGCCTGCGCCTGGACCCGTGGGCCAACTCCTCCGCCGACTTCCTCAACAACGGCGCGGCCCTCCAACCGGACCAGGGCCTGCCGTCGGTCGGCACCGGCACGCTGACCGGCCCGCTGAGCGCGGGCGGCGGGGTCAAGGACCTCCCGCTGGTCGGCGGGCTGACCGGCGTCCTGCCGGGCTGAGTGCCCGGACGCGCCGGAGCCCGGCACCCCTTCCGTACGACGGGGTGCCGGGCTCCGACATGTTCGGGGGCCGGTGGGCTCAGAGTTGGGTCAGGCCGGCCAGCCCGGTCCCCTGGACCAGGCCGGTGGTGGCCGAGGTGGTGGCCGCGGTGGCGTTGTCCGTCAGGTTCGACTGCCGCAGCACGCCCGTGGCGGTCATGGTGCCGGCGTCGGCCAGGCCGTTCACCGCGTCGGTGACGGAGATCCGCTCGTCCTCGTTGCCGAGGCTGGCGGTGGCCCCCGGCACGGTCTGCACGGCGCCGGTGACCAGTCGCGGGTCGATCTCGTCCACCCGCAGACGGCCGTCGGCGAGCTGGCCGGTGCCGTCCTGGACCAGGGACAGCGGCTTGCCCACGTCGAGGCCGGGGGTCCTGGCGTTCAGCGGCGCGGCCGGGGCGTCCAGCAGCACCTGGCCGAGGTCGGCGCCCTGGTCGACCAGCGGGAGCGGCAGCTCGGCCTTGGCGCTCGGGCCGACCTTGCCGGTGGTCAGCTGGGGGACGAGGTGATCCGGGACCAGCTCGCCGCCGGTGGTCCGGCCCGGTACCGGCGGCATGAGCAGCGAGGCCGGGATGCCGGCCGACAGGTGACCGCCCAGCGGGGCGAGCGGTACGTCCGCCGGGACCTGCCGGGTGGACAGCGCGTCCTCCAGGGGTCCGACCTGGTCGAGGCCGATCGGGGCGGCGGAGGCCGCTCCCTGGGAGGCGAGCACGCCCGCGCCGACCGCCAGCAGCATCGCGCCGGCCCGCTTGGAGAACTTCATGCTTTTCACCGTTCTGCCTGTCCGTACTGGCACGTACGGGACGTACTGGAGATCTTCGGGGGAAGGGCTGCGGGGAGGTGCAGCCGGAAAGCAATCTGCGCAACGAGCGACCGTGATCCTGGATTGCGGCCGTTAACCGGTTCGGGTTAATAATCCGACCGGGAACCAACCCTCGACGCGCCTCCCCGACTCTTTTAAAAAATGCCCGTAACCTTCCGTGCCGTCATTCTTTGATCTGGACGTCAGTGACTGCAGACCGGGTCTGAGCGTTCTACGTGTTGCGACGCACGGAAACCGAAAGCATTTCAGAGAGGGATCTCGTCATGATCCAGAAGTCCTTCGCCGCCGCCGGCCTGGCCGTCGCCGCGCTGGCCGGTGCCGCCGCGCCCGCCTCGGCCATCGGTGACGCGGACGGCGCCGGGGCCTCGATCGAGGGCAACGGCGGCACCAACTTCACCGGGACGGTCGGGAACAACAGCCCGAACTTCCACTTCCTGGACAACCCGAACATCTGCCTGCCGGAGATCCACAACATCGCCGTCGGTGTGCTCGGCGTGGCCGTCCCGGTCGAGGTCCCGATCGCCAACACCGGCGGGAAGCAGTTCTGCACCATCGGTCAGGGCACCCAGTCCTCGGGCGACGGCGGCGTGTCCCACCTGATCGGCTGACCGCTCCCCGCGCTGCTACCCCTGCACCACCCCCCGCTCCACCTTCGAATCGCTCCCCGATTCACCCCTCGAGAGGAAAACCGGAAATGATCAAGAAGACCCTCACCGCCGCCGGCCTGGCCGCCGCCGCCCTCGCGATGTCCGCGGGCTCGGCCTCCGCCATCGCCGACTCGGACGGCGCCTCCACCTCCGTCCAGGGCAACGGCGGCACCAACCACACCGGCACCACCGGCAACGGCAGCCCGAACAGCCACGTTCTGGACAACCCGAACATCTGCCTGCCGGAGATCCACAACATCGCCGTCGCCGTCATCGGCGTCGCGGTTCCGGTCGAGGTGCCGGTCCTGAACACCCAGCCGAAGCAGATCTGCAACCAGGGCCAGAACACCCAGTCCTCGGGCGACGGTGGTGTCTCGCACCTGATCGGCTGATCAAGGGGCATGGCACGAACGGAGGGCCCGGGGAGGAAGGTCTCCCCGGGCCCTCCGGGCTTGATGTCCGGACGGCCGTCGAACCGCGGCGGACCGGCCGGGTGACGGACCGTCGGACCGGGCGCGTGGGGCGCCGGGCCCGGCGGCCGGAAGTGATCGCGCGTCACGAGCGCCCGCGGGGGCGCTCCGAGAGAGAGGGCAGATCCATGAAGAGCAAGCTGGCCAAGGCCGCCCTGACCGCCACCGCCGCGCTGGCGCTCGCGGGTGCCGCCACCCCGGCCTTCGCGCACGTCGGCCTGGCGGGCGGCGGCGAGTTCGCGGCCTCGGCCGACCACCCGTTCGTGGCCGGTGCGGCCTTCGGCGTCGGCCACACGTCCAACGTCGTCGCCGGGGGCTTCGGAGGTGGCGCCGCCACCTCCGACGACCTGGTCGGCGGCGGTGCGGGCTTCGCGCACATCAACGGCTGGCAGTAGGAGCCCGGAAGGCCGGTCCGCTCCGTCGGGAGCGGACCGGCCTTCCGCCGTGCTGCGGCTGCTACTTGAGCATCCGGGCGGCCTCGACGGCCCAGTAGGTGAGGATCTGCTCGGCGCCGGCCCGGCGGATCGAGGTGAGCGTCTCCATGATCATCCGCTCCCGGTCGATCCAGCCGTTCGCGGCGGCCGCCTCGACCATCGCGTACTCGCCGGACACCTGGTACGCGGAGACCGGCACCGGGGAGGCGTCGGCGATCTGGCGCAGGATGTCCAGGTAGGCCATGGCCGGCTTGACCATCACCATGTCCGCGCCCTCCGCGAGGTCCTGCTCCAGCTCGCGCAGCGCCTCGCGGGCGTTGGCCGGGTCCTGCTGGTAGGTCTTGCGGTCGCCCTTGAGCGAGGAGCCGACGGCCTCGCGGAACGGGCCGTAGAAGGCCGAGGCGTACTTGGCGGTGTAGGCGAGGATGCCCACGTCCTGGTGCCCGGCCTCGTCCAGCGCCCGGCGGATCACGGCGATCTGGCCGTCCATCATGCCGGACGGGCCGACCAGGTGGACGCCGGCGTCGGCCTGCACCCGGGCCATCTCGGCGTAGCGCTCCAGGGTGGCGTCGTTGTCCACGCTGCCGTCGGCGGCGAGCACGCCGCAGTGGCCGTGGTCGGTGTACTCGTCCAGGCAGAGGTCGGACATGATCACCAGGGAGTCGCCGACCTCGGAGGCCACGTCCCGGATCGCCTGCTGCAGGATGCCGTCCGGGTTGGTGCCCTCGCTGCCGGTCGCGTCCTGCACCTCGGGGACGCCGAACAGCATGACGCCGCCCAGGCCCGCCTCGGCCGCCTCCACCGCGGCCTTGCGCAGGGTGTCGCGGGTGTGCTGGACCACACCCGGCATCGAGGTGACCGGCACCGGCTCGCTGACGCCCTCGCGGACGAACAGCGGCAGGACCAGCTCCGCCGGGTGCAGCCTGGTCTCGGCGACCAGGCGTCGCATCGCCGGGCTCTGGCGGAGCCGGCGGGGGCGAACGTACGGGAATTCAGCGGACACGGCTTCTCTCTCCGAACGGTTGTGCACGGCCGGGGGCGACGAACTGCCGCCCCCGACACCCTAGTTGGATCCTCAGCGGGCCTTGCGGCGCGAGCCGGGGCGGCGCTCGCTGGGCCGGTAGACCGGCTCGCCCGCGGCCGTCGCGGTGTCGCGGCGCTTGGCCCCGAAGTCTGCCAGCGCCTGGGCCAGCGCGGCCGCCGACGGGGCCGGGGCCATCACGTCGACCCGCAGGCCGTGCTCCTCGGCGGTCTTGGCGGTGGCCGGGCCGATGCAGGCGATGACCGTGACGTTGTGCGGCTTGCCCGCGATGCCGACCAGGTTCCGGACGGTCGAGGACGAGGTGAACAGCACCGCGTCGAAGCCGCCGCCCTTGATCGCCTCACGGGTCTCGGCCGGCGGCGGCGAGGCGCGCACCGTCCGGTACGCCGTCACGTCGTCGACCTCCCAGCCGAGCTCGACCAGGCCGGCCACCAGGGTCTCGGTGGCGATGTCGGCGCGCGGCAGCAGCACCCGGTCGATCGGGTCGAAGACCGGGTCGTACGGCGGCCAGTCCTCCAGCAGGCCGGCCGCGGACTGCTCGCCCGAGGGCACCAGGTCCGGCTTCACGCCGAAGTCCACCAGGGCCTGCGCGGTGGTCTCGCCGACCGCCGCGACCTTGATCCCGGCGAACGCCCGGGCGTCCAGGCCGTACTCCTCGAACTTCTCCCGGACGGCGCGGACGGCGTTCACCGAGGTGAAGGCGATCCACTCGTACCGGCCGGTGACCAGGCCCTTGATGGCCCGCTCCATCTGCTGCGGGGTGCGCGGCGGCTCGACCGCGATGGTCGGCACCTCCTGCGGCACCGCGCCGTACGAACGCAGCTGCTCGGACAGGCCGTGGGCCTGCTCCTTGGTGCGCGGTACGAGGACGTTCCAGCCGAACAGCGGCTTGGTCTCGAACCACGAGTGCGAGGAGCGGTGGGCGACCTGCTCGCCCACCACGGCTATCACCGAGGTGGCCGGGTCCACCGGGGCGGAGACCGGCGAGGGCAGCACCCGGGCGGCCTTCAGGTCGGCCGCGATGGCGGACAGCGTGGAGGTGAAGGTGCGCTGGCGGGTCGTGGTGCCGGAGAGGGTGGCGCTCAGCGCCGAGTCCGGCTTGCGGCCGTTGGAGACCAGGGCGCTCGCGGTGGCCGGCAGCTGGCCCAGGGTGGTGCGGACCACCAGGGTGGTCTCCGGCGCGCCCAGGTCGACCGGGGCGCCGGACAGCAGCTGGGGGCCGTCCACGAAACGGACGTCGGTGCCGGCCGTACCGCGCAGCGGGACACCCGCGTACGCCGGGACGCCGACCGACTGGGCGACGCCCGGGATCACCTCGAAGGGGATCCCGTCGCCCGCGCAGCTGAGCATCTCCTCGGCGGCGCAGCCGTCCAGGCCCGGGTCGCCGTCGACGGTGCGGACCACGTGCTTGCCGGACCGGACGGCCTCGGCGACCAGCTTGGCCAGGTCGAAGTCGGTGCCCTCGGCGGCGGGGGTGTGCACCTGCACACCGGCCGGACAGTGGCTGCGCACGGCCGCCGCGGTCAGCGGGTCGGCGACCAGGATGTCGGCCGAGGACAGCACCTCGACGGCGCGCAGGGTCAGCAGGCCCGGGTCCCCGGGGCCCGCGCCCAGGAAGGTGCACCGTCCGGTGGGCTGGCCGGCCGGGAACAGGGCGTCGGTGGCGGCGGTGGGGCTCATCGGGCTCGCTCCCCCATCAGGGTGGCCGCGCCCGCGTCGAGCAGCCGCGCGGCCAGCGCACGGCCGAGGGCCCGCGCGTGCTGCTCGGCGGTCTCGTCGAGGACGATCGGACCGTTGGCGGACATCTTCAGCAGGGCGGTGCCGTCGGGGTCGCCGACCACACCTTCCAGCCGCAGTTCGTTCTCCCGGCCCCAGGTGGCCAGTGCGGCCACCGGAGCCGAGCAGCCGGCCTCCAGGGTGGCCAGCAGGGCGCGCTCGGCGGCCACGGCGACCCGGGTGGGGGCGTGGTCCAGCGCGGCGAGCGCGGCGGTCAGCTCAGCGTTCTCGGCGGTGCACTCGACGGCGAGCGCGCCCTGGCCCGGGGCCGGGATCATCAGCTCGGTGCCGAGGTGCTGGGAGATCTCGGCGCTGCGGCCGAGCCGGTTGAGGCCGGCCGTGGCCAGCACCACCGCGTCCAGCTCACCACTGGCCACGAAGCCGATCCGGGTGTCCACGTTGCCGCGGATCGCGACGGTCTCCAGCTGGGCGCCGCGGGCGCGGGCCCAGGCGTTCAGCTGCGCCATCCGGCGCGGCGAGCCGGTGCCGATCCGGGCCGCGCGGCCCGCCCCGGCCAGCTTCTCCACCAGCTCCTCCAGGGCCAGGCCCTCGGCCGCGACCAGGGCGTCCCGGACGTCCTCGCGCTCGGGGACGGCAGCCAGCACCAGGCCCTCGGGGGCGGCGGTGGGCAGGTCCTTGAGCGAGTGGACGGCGAAGTCGATCCGGCCCTCCAGCAGCGCGTCCCGCAGCGCGGAGACGAAGACGCCGGTGCCGCCGATCTGCGCGAGCGACTCCCGGGAGGTGTCGCCATAGGTGGTGATCTCGACCAGCTCGACGGGGCGCCCGGTGAGCCTGGTCACCTCGCGGGCGATCATGCCCGACTGGGCCATGGCGAGCGCGCTGCGCCGGGTGCCGAGCCGCAGGGCGGGGGTTCCCAGGGGCTGCTCGGTGAGCGGTTGACCATTCATGAGGTGATCGTCCCGGTGGTACTCGTGGGATGGCTGACGGTTCATCTGGCGCCCCCGCCCGCGGGCTGGGGCCGGCCGCCGACGGGCGTGCCCGACACGGCGTGCACGGCCGCCGGGTCGAGGTCGAACAGCTCGCGCAGGGCGTCCGCGTAGGACGCTCCGCCGGGCTCGGCGGCCAGCTGCTTCACCCGGACGGTCGGGGCGTGCAGCAGCTTGTCGACGACGCGGCGGACGGTCTGGGTGATCTCGGCGCGGGAGCGCTCGTCCAGGTCGGGCAGCCGGGAGTCCAGCCGGCCCAGCTCGGCGGTGACCACCTCGGAGGCCATCGCCCGCAGCGCGACCACGGTCGGGGCGATCCGGGCGGCCCGCTGGGCGGCACCGAAGGCCGTCACCTCGTCGGCGACGATCCGGGTGACCTGGTCGACGTCGCCGGCGCCGGGGGTGGCGGCGTGCGCGTGGGAGAGGCTCTCCAGGTCGACCAGCAGGGCGCCGTCGATCCGGTGCACCTCCTGGGCGACGTCCCGCGGCATGGCGAGGTCGAGCAGTGCGAGCGGCTGCTCGGACGAACGGGAGGCGACCGCGGCGGCCACGTCCTCGGCCTTGATCACCACGCCGGCCGCGCCGGTGCAGGAGATCACCAGGTCGACGTCGGCCAGCGCCTCCGGCACCTTGGCGAGGTCCAGGGTGCGGGCCACGTCCGGGCCGAGGATCTCGACCAGGCGCTCGGCGCGGGCCGGCGTCCGGTTGGCGATCAGCAGGTCGGTGACGCCGGAGCGGACCAGGGTGGCGGCGGCCAGCGAGCTCATCGAGCCGGCGCCGACCACCAGCGCGCGCTTGCCGGCGATCTCGCCCGCGCCCGCCGCGACCTGCTCCAGGCCGAAGGTGACCAGCGACTGGCCGGCCTTGTCGATGCCGGTCTCGCTGTGCGCCCGCTTGCCGACCCGCAGCGCCTGCTGGAACAGCTCGTTCAGGTCGCGCCCGGCGGTGTGCTCGTCCTGGGCCGTGGCCAGCGCGTCGCGCAGCTGGCCGAGGATCTGGCCCTCGCCGACCACCATCGAGTCCAGGCCGCAGGCCACCGAGAAGAGGTGGTGGACGGCGCGGTCCTCGTAGTGGACGTACAGGTGGGAGGTCAGCTCCTCCAGGTCCACCCCGCTGTGGTGGGCCAGCAGCAGCGACAGCTCGGCGACACCGGCGTGGAACTTGTCCACGTCCGCATACAGCTCGATCCGGTTGCAGGTGTTGACCAGCGCCGCCTCGGCGACGGTCGAGGACGCGGCCGCGTCGTGCAGCAGTCGGGTCGGGACCTCACCGGTCAGCGCGGCGCGCTCCAGCACGCCGACCGGAGCCGTCCGGTGGCTCAGTCCGACGACGAGAAGGCTCATGCCCGTCCCCCACAGCTCTTCGTGTTCATGCGGGCATCACCGCGGACAGCTCGCCCTCGCCGCCCTTGGCGGCCTTTCCCTTGGCCTGCTCGGTCTGGTCCTTGCCCGCCGCCTCGGCGGTGCCGCGGCCCTTGCCGTTGCCGCCCGCCGCGCGGCGCAGCTTGGCGGCCGCCGCCCGGACCGGGCCGGGAGCGCGGTCCAGCACCGACTCGGTGTGGTCCGGCTCCTCGCCGGCCTTGCGCTGCTCGTGGAAGGCCAGGATCTGGAGCTCGATGGAGAGGTCCACCTTGCGCACGTCCACGCCGTCCGGGACGGTCAGCACGGTCGGGGCGAAGTTGAGGATGCTGGTGACGCCGGCCTCGACCAGGCGGTCGCAGACCTGCTGGGCGGCGCCGGGCGGGGTGGTGATCACGCCGATGGAGACGTGCTGGCTCTCGACGATCGTCTCCAGCTCGTCCATGTGGCGCACCGGAAGTCCGGCCGCGGTGGAACCGACCACGTTGGGGTCGGCGTCCAACAGAGCGGCGACCCGGAAACCGCGGGAGGCGAAGCCGCCGTAGTTGGCGAGCGCGTGGCCGAGGTTCCCGATGCCGACGATGACGACCGGCCAGTCCTGGGTCAGGCCGAGCTCGCGGGAGATCTGGTAGACGAGGTACTCGACGTCGTAGCCGACGCCGCGGGTGCCGTAGGAGCCGAGGTAGGAGAAGTCCTTGCGCAGCTTGGCGGAGTTCACGCCGGCCGCGGCGGCCAGCTCCTCGGAGGAGACGGTCGGCACCGAGCGCTCGGAGAGCGCGGTGAGCGCCCGCAGGTAGAGGGGCAGCCGGGCGACGGTCGCCTCCGGGATGCCCCGGGCACGCGAGGGTCGGCGCGCGGCGCCCTGGTCGGGCGTCTGCGAACTGCTCTGTGGTGATCGGCCGATTGCCACGGTGCTCCTGTGGGTGAAGCTGGGCTTAGGCAGCCAGGCTAAGCGTTTGTGAACGTGTGCACAAAGATGGTGTCCGTTTTGTCCCCGCACAGTGATGCGCATCACGCCATTGACCCCATAGCACCGGGCGGTGTCAGAACGACCTCCGGGGCCTGGGAACCGGGCAGCCAGGGCCCGTACGACGCCTCCCGGCGCCGCAGCGGGACGGCGGCACCGGACGGGCGGGAGCGGGCCCGGCCCAGCCTCGGCCAGGGCACCCGCGCGGCCTCGCGCAGCGGAGCGGCCCAGTCGTCCGGCGGGCAGGACGGGGCACCCACGCAGTGCCGCAGCAGCTCGGCCGTCACCCGGGCGTCGCCCAGCGCGGTGTGCGCCGGGTACCAGCCCAGGCCGGCCGCCTCCACGCAGGCCGCCAGGCCGTGGCTGCCGGCCTCCGGCAGGTGGGCGCGGGCCAGCCGCATCGTGCACAGCAGCGGGACGGGCGGCAGCGGCACCCCGATCCGGGCGAACTCGCGACCCAGGAAGGCGTGGTCGCAGCTGACGTGATGACCGACCAGCACCCGGCCGGCCAGCAGCTCCAGCAGCCGCGGGGCGATCTCCCGGAAGCGCGGGGCGCCCTCGACGTCGGCCTGGTGTATCCGGTGCACATGGGTCGGGCCGACCGGGCCCAGCGGGTCCAGCAGGGTGGCGAACTCCCCCTCGGGGCGCAGCCGGGCGTCCAGCAGCACCACCGCGACCTCGACCACCCGGTGCCGCCACGGGCTGCGGCCGGTCGCCTCCACGTCCACCACGGCGAAGCCCCGAGGGCCGTCCAGGGGTACGGACGTCCCAGGGGTCGGGCCGGGAAGCATGGCGACACTCCTCGTGTGCTCAGCCCCCCATGGGCGCAAACGCGTTCGATCGTAAGCCGACCGTGCCGCCCCACCCCAAGCCGGAACGGAGTGTCGTCGGCAACGATTCGGCGAACCGCCCCCGCCGAGTGGCGGGGGCGGTGGTGTACGGACGAACGGGCGGTCAGGCCCCGCCCGGGCGCTGCCCCCGCGTGCCTCTCAGGCCCCGAGCGCGGCGCGCAGGCGACGCTCGTCGACCCGCCAGAAGTCGTGCTGGCGGCCGTCGATCAGGGTGACCGGAATCTGCTCCCCGTAGCGGCGGTACAGCTCCTCGTCCCGGGTGATGTCCTTCTCCTCGAAGGCCGCGCCCAGCTCGCCCGTCACCCGGACGATCACCTCCCGGGCCTCGTCGCACAGGTGGCAGCCGGGCTTGCCGAGCAGGGTCACGGTACGGTCCGCGGGCTTGGGGCTCTTACGTCGCAGCAGTGGGCTCACCAGCTCATTGTGGCGCCCTGGCGCGGAGAACCGTTCACCGCGCGGGCACGGCACCGTCACGGCCACTCCGTACCCGGCTGGCTATGCTCGATGACATGGCCGTGCTCCGAAGGCTCCTTCAGGCAAGACGCTCCACCACCGAGGGGAGCGCCCTGGCGGGCGAGGCCGCGGCCGCGGCGGCCGAGGCCGCACTGCGCGCCGAGCCGCGGCCCGGCACCCCGGCGGACGGCCAGGTCGCGGACACCCCGGCCAAGCCCGGGAAGGCCGCCAAGGCCCCGGCCGGGAACCACACCCCCGACCCGGACGACCCCCGCGCCGCCGCCTTCTTCGACTGCGACAACACCATCCTGCGCGGCGCCGCGATCTTCTACCTCGGCGTCGGCCTCTACCGCCACGGCTTCCTCACCCGCCGCGACATCGCCCGCTTCGCCTGGCAGCAGGCCTGGTTCCGGCTGCACGGCGCCGAGGACCCGGACCACATCTCGGACGCCCAGCACACCGCCCTCGGCATCGTCGCCGGAAAGCCCGTCGCCGACCTGGAGGCGATCTGCGAGGAGGTCTTCGAGCAGGTCGTCGCCGACAAGATCTGGCCCGGCACCCGCGCCCTGGTCCAGATGCACCTGGACGCCGGCCAGCGGGTCTGGCTGGTCACCGCCGCCCCGCTGGAGGTCGCCCGGATCATCGCCCGGCGGCTCGGGATGACCGGCGCGCTCGGCACCGTCGCCGAGGCCCGGGACGGCCGGTACACCGGCCGGCTGGTGGGCGAGCTGCTGCACGGCCCGGCCAAGGCGGCCGCGGTGCGCGCGCTGGCCCGGCGCGAACGGCTGGACCTCGACCGCTGCGCCGCGTACAGCGACTCGGCCAACGACATCCCGATGCTCTCGCTGGTCGGCCACCCGTACGTGGTGAACCCGGACGGCGCGCTGCGGCGGCACGCCCGGGCGCAGGGCTGGCGGGTCCGGGACTTCCGGACCGGGCGCAAGGCGGCCCGGGTGGGGCTGCCGGCGGCGGCCGCGCTCGGGGTGGTGGCGGGCGCGGCGGCGGCCGGGGTGGCCCTGCGGCGCCGTCACCGCTGCGGCTGAACCGGCGCGTCCGGCCGGCGCTCCGGACGGGTGCCGCCGGGGCCGTTTCCGCCACTCCCACGAGCGGGTGATCGGACGTCAACCAGGGCCCTGACCTGCCCCCTCGTACGGGCGAACTCCCTTGTTCCCCCGGGCGGTCGATGCCCGATGCGCGAACTTGTCACGCAGTGACCGGTTCTGATCGTTCGTCAGGCCGGGAAACTCAGGGGTTGCCGGGCCTCAAAGCCGGGAAACCGCCCGCGAGACCCCCGAATTGGTCACCCTGAGCGCCCGAACGGTCACGTTGAGCCGGATGAACGCCGACACCTTCGGTCATTGCCAGCCGAACATGCGCAACAAATGGATCCCAAACGACCACTTCGACCACACGGTGTAGCTGTCATTGCACAAAGCGTTATTCTCTCCTGGATGCACGTCACCCAGGTGTCCGCCCGAACGGGCGCCGCGAGGCGTGCTCTCCGCGCAGGCGGAGGTGATCCGTCCACAGTTCTGCCTCTGGGAGTCCCGTGTACCCACCCGTCCGGAACGACGCGCCTGCACCCTCCCGCCCGTCGTCCGCGCCCCTGCGCCCCCGCACCGGCCTCCGCGGCCGGCCGACCGTCGAGCGGCAGATCTCCACCGGCCTGGACCTGCTGCGCAGCCTGCTCCGCAGCCAGCTCGTCACCTCTCCCCAACTCGCGCCCGCCGGAGCGTCGTTCGGCCACCAGAACGGCCCGGGCCTGGCACTGCGCACCACCGCCGCCGGCTCGGCCGGAACCGGCTCGCGCAGCCGCACCGGCATCGGCCGCAGCCGCACCCGCACCGCTCCCAGCCCCGGCTACGAGACCGAGCACAACCCGATCATGGAGCTGGTCGAGCGGGCCCAGGCCGGTGAGAGCGAGGCCTTCGGCCGGCTCTACGACCACTACGCGGACACCGTCTACCGCTACATCTACTACCGGGTCGGCAGCCGGGCCACCGCCGAGGACCTCACCAGTGAGACGTTTCTGCGTGCGCTGCGCAGGATCGGCACCTTCACCTGGCAGGGCCGGGACTTCGGCGCCTGGCTGGTCACCATCGCCCGCAACCTGGTCGCCGACCACTTCAAGTCCAGCCGGTTCCGGCTGGAGGTCACCACCGGCGAGATGCTCGACTCCAACGAGTGCGAGCGCAGCCCGGAGGAGTCGGTGCTGGAGTCGCTCTCCAACGCCGCCCTGCTGGACGCGGTGCGCCGGCTCAACCCGCAGCAGCAGGAGTGCGTGACGCTGCGTTTCCTCCAGGGGCTCTCGGTGGCCGAGACCGCCCGGATCATGGGCAAGAACGAGGGCGCGATCAAGACCCTCCAGTACCGTGCCGTCCGCACCCTGGCCAGGCTCCTCCCGCCCGACGCGCGGTAGGCGGCGGTGACCGACGGGGCGGGAGCCCCGGGCCGGCCGTCACCGCGGGTACCCGATCGACACGTCCGGGTGAACGGTCGATCCGATGATCGGCCGTGCGTAACCGACCGCCCGCACCACTCGTTGGCCAGCGTGCAAGTCTCCACCAGGCGTACGGTCAAGCCGATTTGCGACCTATCACCCGATGGAGTGGCTTTGGCCCGCCGGGGCAACCGTCCGGCAGGTCGGGGTGTCGACAACGACGAAGGGAGGTGTGGCCCGTGACGGCAAACGTGCTGGAGCACCGACGGGCGAAGGCCTTCGCCGAGGCGCTGGAGGCCCACCAGGCGGAGCAACTCCGCGCGGCCAACGCCGATTCGGCCAACACCGCTGCCACCGAAGCCGGTTCGGCCGCGATGGCCGAACTGGTCGGCCTGGCCGACGCACTGGGAGCGCTGCCCAGGCCGACGCTGGAGCGGGAGGCCCGTACGGTCCAACGCGCCCAGCTGATGGCCGCGTTCGAGCAGGCCTTCGCCGGCGGGCCGGGCGCCGCGGTGCCCCGCCAGCGCAGGCGCCGGGCGGTCCGCACGGCACCGCGCGGCCGGTGGAGCCGGCGCTTCGCGATCGGGGGGCTCGTCGCCGGGCTCGCCGTCGGCAGCCTGGCCGGGGCCGCCGCCGCCAGCGGCAACGCCCTGCCCGGGGACGCGCTGTACGGCATGAAGCGCGGCCTCGAAGGGCTGCGGCTCGACCTCGCGGACTCCGACGCGGAGCGCGGCGAGCTGCTGCTCGACAACGCCGCCACCCGGCTCGGCGAGGCCAACGCCCTGGTGGGCCACGACGGTCCGGTCGGAGTGCTCAGCCCGGCCACCGTCGAGCGGGTCCGTCGCGCACTGGACGACATGCACGCCGACGCCCTCAAGGGCCGCGAGCTGCTGCGCTCGGTCTACCGCAGCAACGGCTCGCTCGACCCGATGCGCGCGCTGGCCGGCTTCGCCCACGACGAGGACGGCCGCTGGAGCTCGCTCCAGGGGCGGCTGCCGGTCCAACTGACCGAGCAGGCCAACCTGGTGAGCCGGCTCTTCGACGACATAAGCGAGGACGTCGCGCCCCTGCGCCTGGTCCAGCCGTCCGCCAAGAGCGGCGGCCCGACCGGCACCGGAGCGGGCGACGGCGCGGTCTCCTCGACCGGCTCCCCCGCCGGCTCCCCCGCCGGCACCCCGGCCGGTGGCTCCGGCACCGCACCCGGCTCCGAGCAGTCCCAGGGCGGCACCGGGGCGAACGGCGGCCGCCCCGACGGCACCGGGCACTCCTCGGCCAACCCCGGCAGCGGCGGCATCGTCGGCGGCGGGGGCAAGGGCAACAGCCTGACGGGCACCCTGCCCAGCGGCGCCCCGGACGCGGTCAACGGGCTGGTCGGCGACCTCACCAACGGGCTCACCGGCGCGGCCAAGCCCTCGCCGAGCGCCGACGCGGCCCCGCCGCAGGCACCGCAGCCGCCGTCCGGCGTGCCGAGCCCGGCGGCCGAGACCCCGCAGGGCGTGGACGTGCCCCCGCTGATCCCGGGCCTGCTGCCCGGGCTGCGGATCCTCGGCGGCAGCTGAGCGGAACGGTCGGGCCCCGGTGGAGTTCACCACTCCACCGGGGCCCTCGTGGTTCTCGGGGTCGGCCGACCGGCCTCAGGAGAGCCCTCGGAAGAACCCTCAGAAGAACACCGACCGCCGCTGCACCAGCAGCTGGTAGAGCGTGTGCTGGATGGTCTCGCGCACCTCGTCGGCGAGGTCGAAGACCAGCATCGGGTCGTCCGCCGCCTCCGCCGGGTAGCCGTCGGTGGCGATCGGCTCGCCGAAGCGGATCGTCCACTTGGTCGGCAGCGGCAGCATCCCGAGCGGCCCCAGCCAGGGGAAGGTCGGCGTGACCGGCACGTACGGCAGGCCCAGCAGCCGGGCCAGCGTCTTCACGTTGCCGATCATCGGGTAGGTCTCCTCCGCCCCGACGATCGAGCACGGCACGATCGGCACCTTCGCCCGCAGCGCCGAGGCGACGAAGCCGCCGCGGCCGAAGCGCTGGAGCTTGTAGCGCTCGGAGAACGGCTTGCCGATGCCCTTGAAGCCCTCCGGCCAGACCCCGACGACCTCGCCCCGCGCCAGCAGCGCCTGGGCGTCCTCGTTGCAGGCCAGGGTGTGGCCGGACTTGCGGGCCAGCTCGTTGACGCCCGGCAGCACGAAGACCAGGTCGGCGGCCAGCATCCGCAGGTGCCGGCGGTGCGGGTGGTGGTCGTGGACGACCACCTGGGTCATCAGCGCGTCCAGCGGGAGCGTCCCGGAGTGGTTGGCGACGACCAGCGCGCCTCCCTCGGCCGGGATGTGCTCGATCCCCTGGACGTCGATCCGGAAGTACTTCTCGGCCAGCGGGCGCAGCAGCGAGAGCACGACCTCCTCGGTGAGCTCCCGGTCGAAGCCGAACTCGTCCACCTCGTAGTCGCCGGTGAGCCG